>JAKFYA010000071.1 GCA_021731095.1 Acidobacteriota bacterium
TAACCCCGCCCGCCCTCGTGACGGAAGCGGCGTCGGACTGTCTGCACAAATACCCAGAAGGTGGCTGCCACCGGAACGCCCAGCAGCAGACCGCCTTCCGCAACAATCTGCAGGTAGTCATTGTGCGCCTGTGCAAGGTGCAAGCCGGGCACGCTCTGCTGATACGCGAGCGTCGCCGTCCCGAACCCATTCAATCCCGATCCAAATGGAAAGAAGGTCGCCGCGATGTGCCAGGCGTCCTTCCAGATGGGCCATCGCCCACCAAGGGTCTGCAGGTCGGTAGATGCCCAACGTTGCCCAAGCACCTCGGGACCGACGACCACACAGGCCACACCGGCCAGCACGAGGGCCAGAAGGAGAGCCCGCGGTCGTTCCATCACCCGATGCAGCGGTCCCATCAAGAGAATTAGCCCAGCCAGTGCCGTGGCCAGCATGCCAGAGCGGGACATCGAGTAGGCGAGGGAGACGGCCATGACTATTGCGGCAAACCCGGCAGTGAGCGCTGCGGCGCCGTCGCGGGACGCCAGCCACAACACCCGGGTCCGGAAGCCACGGTCGAACGCACCAGCGGCCTTGCCCTTTTCAACGTGGCCGATGCACATGGCTGTCGCGAGGGGGAGCACCATGGTCATCCAGCCGGCGAAATGGTTCCGGTTCACGAAGGGCCCCATCGGTGAGCGACCCTGCAGGGGTTTCCAGAAACCGTAAATCTTCTCACCAAACAGGAGCTCGTGCGAGAGACCCAGCAGGGCAAGCGCGGCGCCGATGACGACAATGACACCGGCGGCCGCCCGGGCCGACCGCCTCGAAAGCAGGCGGGCCAGTCCAACCGCGAGCAGCCCATCCGCCACAAACAGCGCGAGGCCTCGACGTGTCGCCTCGGGGTTGATGGAGAGGTGTCCCTCTCCCCGAAAGAGGTATCCCGGGTCGTAGTCGAGGAGGAACGCATGGGTGGCCGGCGCGACGCGCTGGAGCACAGCGACCGAGACGGGCACCAGCTGCACCAGCACCCCGGTTGCCACCAGGCCGAGCATCACAGCGAAGGCACCGGGCAGCCGCCCTCGCCCGACGATCAGGCCGACCAGTCCCATCGCCACACTCCCGGCCAGCAGCGGGCGGTAGGCCCAGGGATAGACGGCCCCGAAGGCAAACGCTCCCCACCCCACGAGAATGCCGACAGCCAACTGGATCGCTCTCGGCACCCAGTCGGGTTCGGACCGGCTCCTCGGCACCCTCACGTGGTGCGACGTGTGGCCTCCAGCGCTGACGCCACCCGCTGGGCAATCCCGTCCGCGCTCAGACCATGGAGCGCACGCAGGTATTCCTGATCACCGGCCACGCTGCCAAAGCGATCCGGGGTTCCGATCCGACGGAACAGCGCCGGGCGTTCGTCGCCCTCTGCCAGGAGTTCGGCGAGAGCGCTGCCCAGGCCACCGATGATGCTGTGCTCCTCAACCGTAAATACCGCTGCCGTTCCAGCCATCGCCCGCCGGACATCCTCCTGGTCGAGCGGCTTCAGCGTGGGCACGCTCACCACGCGGCACGACACGCCCTTTCCTGCAAGTGCGTCGGCAGCCTGCAGCACGTTGCCCAACAGCCCTCCGGAGACGAACAGCGTGACATCAGCGCCGTCCCGCAGCGTCAGCGTGGAACCGGGCGTCAGGGTCACGGGTCCCTGGTGCACTCGCGCTTCTCCGGCCCGTCCAAGACGCAGATAGCAGGGACCAGGCGTCTCGAGGCAGGCCCGGGTCGCCCAGGCGGCCTCTTCCGGATCGTTGGGCGCGAACACCGTCATGCCTGGCAGGGCACGCATGAACGCGAGATCCTCTGTCGCGTGATGGGACGCACCCAACGAACCGTAGGCAAAGCCTCCACCGACACAGACCACTTTGACGTTGACCTGGTGATAGCAGACATCGTTGCGGATCTGCTCAAGACAGCGCGCGACCGGGAAGTTCCCGATGGAGTAGGTGAACACGGTCCGCCCCTCCATCGCCAGACCGGCCGCCAGGCCGGTCATGTTCTGCTCTGCCACGCCAGCATTCAGGAACTGGGCCGGTCGCTCGCGTGCCAGCTCCGTCACGACGCCGAACCCGAGGTCTCCGACGACCAGCATGACCGACGGATCCTTCCGCATCGCGGTCTGCAGCTCGGTAATGAATGCCGTCCTCATGCGACACCCCCTTCAAGGGCCCGCTCGGCCTGCTCGAGCTCTTCACCGCGGGGGGTGCGGTAGTGCCAGAGCAACTGGTGCTCCATGAAGGGCACGCCCTTGCCCTTGACGGTGTGCGCGATGACGCAGGTTGGCTGCTCCTCCGACCGATCCCGAAGCGTGGCCACCACGGCGTGGAGATTGTGGCCATCAACTTCCAGCACCCGCCACCCGAAGGCTGCCCACTTGTCCGCGAACGGCTCCAGACGAATAACGTCTTCAACGGCGCCAAGGCTCTGGATCTTGTTGTAGTCGATGATCACGGTGAGGTTGGAGAGCCGGTGATGCGCCGCCAGCATGGCGGCTTCCCAGACGGTCCCCTCATCACACTCACCATCGCTCAGCATCACGACGACACGGTGGTTCCGTCCGTCCCGACGCCCGGCCAGCGCCATGCCGAGGCCGATTGGCAGACCGTGACCCAGTGAGCCGGTCGAGACCTCGATGCCAGGGACGGTTGTCGTGGCATGCCCGGCCAGGCGCGACCCGTTCTGATAGAACGTATCGAGCCAGGACAGCGGAAAGAAGCCTCGCTCCGCCAATGCCGCATAGAGCACGGCACAGGCGTGACCCTTGCTGAGGATGAATCGGTCGCGGTCGGGCCACTTGGGCTCATCTGGCCTGACTTCCAGCACGTCGAAGTACAAGGCGGTGAGCAGCTCGGCAATCGAGAAGCAGCTTCCGACATGGGAGCTGCCGGCCGTGCTGATCATGCGGAGGACGTGCTGGCGGAGCCGGAGGCTGACAGCTGCGAGATCGGTCACGATGGGCATGAGAGCGTGCGCGCCTCCTGGGGCGCATAGCCGGGCACCAGGTGCCTCAGCACGTCAACAACCGCGACCGCGTCACCGGTCGTGGCCATGGCTTCGAGGGCTGCCGCGGCATCGAGGAACTGTCCACTCAGCGGATGCACCCGGCTGGGCTGCAACCGGAGAATGCAACTGACAGAGGATGCCTCGACCAGCTCGTCATCACCGACCAACTCCTCGAAGAGCTTCTCGCCCGGGCGGAGGGTGGTAAAGGTGATGGCAATCTCGTCGTCTGGTATGTAACCAGAGAGACGAATCAGGTCCCTCGCCAGGTCGACCAGGCGAACCTGATCACCCATCTCGAGGACGTAGGCGGCGCCCTGGTCCGGCAACGTGGCGGCCTGAAGCACCAGCTGCACGGCTTCCGGGATCAGCATGAAGTAGCGGCGAATATCCGGATGTGTCACGGTCACGGGTCCACCGCGCCGGATCTGCTCCAGGAAGAGGGGTACCACGCTGCCGTTGCTGCCCAGCACATTGCCGAACCGGACCGTTGCAAAGCGGGTATTGCCGGTCGACCCGACCTCCCGGACCACCAGCTCGGCCACCCGCTTGGTTGCGCCCATGACGCTGGTCGGATTCACGGCCTTGTCGGTCGAGATCATCACGAATCTGGCCGAGCCATGTCGTCTGGCCGCCTCGGCCACCAACCGGGTCCCGCGCACGTTGTTCTTCACGGCTTCGCATGGATTGGCTTCCATGAGCGGCACATGCTTGTGGGCGGCAGCGTGAAACACCACCTGCGGCTTCCATGTGGCGAACACCTGCTCTACGCGGCCCTCGTCCGTGACATCGGCGATGATGCCCTCCACCGCGACATCTGGCCATCGTCGGCCGAGGTCATTGAGCAGCTCGAACAGCGAGTTCTCATACTGGTCGAGCGCGATGAGCCTGCCAACACCCGAGTCAGCCAACTGACGGCAAATCTCTGAGCCGATGGAGCCCCCGGCACCCGTCACCAGTACGCAGCGCCCCTCCACGAAGGTCCGGACCACCGTGGCGTCCAGATTGATCGGGTCCCGCCTGAGGAGGTCTTCGAGCTGGAGCTCACGAATCTGGCCGACGTCCACCGGCTTCCCGATCAGGTCCTCAATCGCGGGGAGCGTCGTGATGCGAACCTTCGTGTGTTGCAGGGCCCTGACAATCGCACGCAGCGCTTCCGGGGTCGCGCCGGGCACTGCGATCAGGACCTCATCAGGCTTGAGCCGTTCGAGAATGGCCTGCGCGTCTTTGCGTCCACCCAGCACAGGCAGGCCGTGGATGCGGCGCCCGACCTTCGACACGTCGTCATCCAGAAAGCCGATGGGCCTCGCGTCGTAGAGCGGCTTGAGCCGCATGTCGCGCACAATCAGTTCGCCTGCGTCACCAGCGCCGTAGACGATCACCCGACGCCCGCCACTCCCTGGAACCAGCTCGCGGTAGATCCGCCGGCTCAGGCGCACTGCGGTCAGCAGACAGATGAGCAGGACGGTGTCGATGACAAGAATTGACCTGGGAAACGTGCGCTCAACCGGAAAGAGCGGATGAAGCAGGAAGAACAGGAGGCTGCTGGACGCAACGCCGGCCACGATGTTGAGCAGGTCCGAGATGCTCGTGTATCGCCACAGTCCCTGGAACAACCGGAAGGGCAGGAACAGCGCCACGCGGCACGCCACCAGAATCGGGACGGTTGCGACGAAGTACCGAACATATTCAGCGGGAACATCGCCATCAAATCTCAGCCAGGCCGCTGCCGCGGCCGACGTGACGATGAGCATGGCGTGCACGAGAATGCCGATGGGACGGCGGAAGCGAAGGATGACGGCAAGAAGTGCTGTGCTGTCAGACATAGGAAGGCTTATGCGCAGCGCGCGCGTCTCTGGTTGATACCTGTGACGTCGCCACGTGCTCGACATGAGCAGCGTACTCGGAATAGATCCGTGCTGATTCGAACGCCTGTTCGAATGTCCTGCGACTGGCGGCGGCCATCTGGCCACGTGTGCCAGGGGTTGCGGCCAGATGCAGGATGTGTTGGGTCAAAGCTTCAACATCGCCAGGTCGATACGATACGCCTGAGCCCGTCTCTGCCAGCAGGGTCTCCATCTCGCCTTCGAGGGAAGACACCACCGGAAGCCCGGCGCCGAAATAGGCGAACACCTTGTTTGGCATGCAGTCTCTGGCGGAGTGACACGGCGTCAATCCGATGCTTCCCAGGCGGAGCACGGCGGCCATGTCAGCCTCACCGACCCAGCCTGTCAGCGTGAGGTTCGGAAGCTCCGCCGCCGCACGACGCAGCATGCCGGCCTGCTGGCCGTCACCGGCCAGCACGAAGTGGATGTCTCCTTGCGCCTGGACACGCCGGGCCACTTCAGCAATCAGGTCCAGTTGGTAGGAGCGTCCGAAGCTGCCGACGAAGACGCACACGACCTTTCCTGTCAGGCGCACTGCAAGGTCCTGGATGACACCTGAGGGAGGATCGGCCTGACGCTGCACATCAGGCGCTCCGATGTAGAACACGCGGTCTCCGTGGCCTGCAGACCGTCCGGCATGGTCGAGGCCCCACTGCAGATAGCCATGCGAGGTGGCGACAATGCTGGTCGCACCGGAGAGCGCTCTGCCCGTTCGCGCAAAGTCGCGTCTGAGCAGGATCCGCGCCACGGGTCTCAGCGCAGCCGGTACTTTCTCGACCATGAAGTCGGGCCACAGGTCACGGACATCGACAATGACCGGCACACCGTGGCGCTCGCCGTAGGACACAGCCTCATAGGCCAGATCAATGGTCGGGAAGGCCGTGACGATCACATCCGGCCTGGGCAGACGCTCAGAGGCGCGGCGGAACGCATCGCCGGTTCGCCAATGGTGGCGGTAGCGCGCTGGCGAGATGTTTCGGCTGTAGGAGCCGGCATGAAGAAGGCGCAGGTCGTATCCTGGTTCGAGGCTGACGAGGGCGTCCTCTTCATACAGCAGCGTCTTGTGCTGATGACTGAACGTCGAGGCCCACCACGTCACCTGATGCCCACGCCTGTGCAGTTCACGGGCTAGCGACCCGGTCCGCATGGCAGGCAGACCTGCCTGAACCGGCAGGTGTTCCCCGTCCTTCAGAACCCAGACACGCATCAGAGCGGCCATCCCTGTCCGACTCTACCGGGCATGGGGCTCCGGACCGTAGAGATGCGGCAACAGGATTCGACGGCGGAGTCCGAGAAGATACCGATACGGCCTGAAGAGAGACATCGCGGCATGCAGACGCCTCAGTCCCCTCGGCCTGCGAAGGCGTCCACGGCTGAAAATCCAGTCGGCATCCAGGAGATTGAGAGCCTTTTCAGCCATGCCGTCGAAGAGCCGAACGCAGTCACGCATCTCCTGATAGAAGCGCGGGTCAGACATCGACATCTTGGCGTGGTGCTGGTGCAGCAGGGTCACGTCTGGCGTCAGGTCGATGACCGGCACGCCGCGGCGCTTCATTTCATAGACAGCCCAACCGTCTGTGCCGTGTCGGCCGATGGGAAACGGCGGAGGCCTCAGACGGACCCGCGTCGGGTAGATCCAGGTATCGATACCCTGACGGAACGTGAGTGCATCCTCTTTGACGGACTGGCAGGCTTTCGTACACCAGTCCGGATCAGTCAGGTCAAGTGCGATGGGTTCGGTCAGATTGCGCCGACCGATGACCAGCAGGTAGTCGCCCCCTTCCATGGCGTCGACGGCGTCCGAGACCGCAGCGGCGAAGTTCGGGGGAAAGAGCACATCTGCCGTGGTGCAGACCAGGATGTCTCCCATCGCTGCGCTCGCACCTGCCTCGAGCATGGAGTCGAAAAGTGGAACGCCCAGACCGGACCTGGTGACGTCGGACACCACACGTACAGGGAGGTCCCGGACAGCCTCTCGCGTGGTGTCCGCCTCGTCATCGATCAGGATGATGTCGCAGGCCGGCCTGACCGCAAGCCACGACCTGACGGCATTTCGCTGGAGCGTGGCGGTCTCGCCCCGAAAGGGGCGCATGGCCGCAAAGATGGTGATCACGCGTGGGCGGCCTAGAGCACGGCGTACGACATGTAGGGATCCCAGGCGAATCGCTTCAGCTCCAGATTGCGCAGACCCAGTGTCTCCAGGGCGGCCAGCGTCTCACCTGGCCAGATCGGATTGTCGAGTTCATCGAACGCGAGAATCGCGCCCTTCGGCATGCGAGGCACGAAGTGCTGTAGCGCAATTTTTGTCGGCTCGAAGAGGTCAAAGTCCATGTAGAGCAGGCTGACGACCAGGTGTGGGTTCTGCTCGATGAACGGCGGAATGGTGCTGGCTGCGTCTCCCTTCACCAGATGCACCTTGTCGATATGGCCGAGGAAGCGATCCTGGTCATAGATTTCGATAAGGCGTCGCAACTCTTCCTCGGACGAGGCGCGCAGTTCGCCGGGCTCAGGGGTTCGAACACGGTTCTGGTCCTGGGGGTCGATTGACGGGAACCCTTCAAACGAGTCGAAACCGTAGATACGCCGGGACAGGTTGGCTGGTTCGAGGACTGCGGACAGGTGCGCCCATGTCATCAGACCAAAGCCCTGAAAGACGCCACACTCGACGACCGAGCCCTTGACCGGTACCGCCAGCTTGAACAGTTCGTAGAGGGTGATGAACCTCGTCACTGTCTTTCTCCGGGCATAGCGGGGGAATGATTCCAGCTTGACGTCGAGAGAGGCCTGGCTCTCTTCAAAGACGCGGGACAGCGCCGGACCGACCTGGGCTTCAGCTGGAGTGCGGAGTGATTTCATGGCTGCTCGGGGAATGGAGGGTTGGCGGTCGGCGTCCTGGAGTTCGGCGCGGTCTGATTCGGTGAGACGAAGGTCGGCGGCCATGCCGTTCTCGTCGACCTGGGCGCGGGATTTCATTCCTGCGAGCGCGATATCGACAATGGGTTGGTCCAGCACCCATCGGAGGGCAATCTGGCCCGGCTTTCGGCCGTGGCGCTCGCCCACGGCCGTCAGCCGATCAAGCGCACTCAACCCTCGCTGGTGCAGTTCTCCGGTGAAGAGCGCACTTCGCCGCCGCAGGTCGGTACCTTCGAAGGTGGTCGATGCGCCGTACTTGCCTGTGAAGAGCCCCTGAGCCAGGACGTTGTACGCCATGACGAGCATGGCGTGCTGCCCTCTCGCGTACCGCATCGTCTCCGCCTGTTCGGGCTGGGCCATGTTGAACGGGACCTGCAGGGTCTCCAGGCGCCCGGCCAACTGTGCGCGGTCGATGTAGTTCTGGTCGGCGTTGCAGAGGCCCAGCCAGCGAACCTTGCCCTCCTCCTGCAAGCGCAGCAGTTCGCCTACGGAGTCTTCGAGGGGCGTGTCGGCATCGGGCCAGTGGATCTGATAGATGGGAATGCAGTCGATGCCGAGGCGACGCAGGCTGGCCTCTGCGGCCTGGCGAATGTAGTCAGGACGAAGACAACGCGTGGTTCGCCCTTGCCCATCCCATCGGACACCGACTTTGGTGGCAATGACGGCGTCCTTGCGGTGGTCGCCGAGGCCCTGCGCGAGAATGCTCTCGGAGTGTCCGAGGCCATAGACATCGGCCGTATCAAAGAGCGTGATTCCGCTGTCCAACGCTCTCCGGACCGCCTCGATGCTCTCGGCATCACGCACGGCGCCGTAGTCGTAGCCTCCGATGGCGGCGCTCCCGAAGCCGATGCGGGAGAGCCGAATCCCATCTCTGTCGAGATAGTCCATGTCAGCGAGCCACCGGCCTGATGCGTGGCGAGAGCCTGATCACCAGGCGACCACCCGTGAGCACGCAGGTCGCCGTGGCGACCAGAATGCTGAGGTCGAGCCACGCTGAACGGTGGCGTACGTATTCGACGCGGAGTCCATTCTTCACCGTGCGGTACTTGGCGATGAACACCGCGTTCGGATCGTCGGTGCCAAGAAGATCATTCAGCCGATAGAAGTACACAGATGACAGGTCCGTAATGCCGGGACGCACGGAGAGCGCCTCCCGCTCTTCAGCGCTGTAGACGCTGGTGTGCTCTTCCACTTCCGGGCGAGGACCGACAAAGCTCATATCCCCGAGCAGGACATTGAACAACTGCGGCAATTCGTCCAGCTTGGTGCGACGGAGAAACTGTCCCGCTCCGGTGACACGAGGGTCGCGAGCCCCTGTTGCCGTGCCGCCCGCCTCCGCATCCACCACCATGGTCCTGAACTTGAAGATCCGGAACGGCCGCGATTGCCTCCCGATGCGCACACCACGGTAGAACAGCGGCCCGCTTGAACCGGCCTTCACCAGCAGCGCCGACAGCAGGAGGAAGGGGCTGAACAGGGCGATGAGCAGCACGCTCATCACGAGGTCGAAGGTCCGCTTCACCGCGCTGGGGTGTGCCGCGGCTCGGACAGTTCGAAGTACATCTGCCACGCCATCAGCTGCACTCCGGGAATCCGCAGGATCACCTCGTCCAGCAGTTCGAGCATCCGGAGTACCGGTTTGAAGATGGCCGACTTCCGGAACGGCACCGCCAGGATCGTGAAGAGGAAGAAGTAGCGAACACTGACCCGGTTGAAGTAGCGCTGTGCCTGTTTCACCTGTCTGAGCGTGAGGATATGGTCTTTCTCCCAGGCTGTGCGGAGATGCGGTGTGCGGTTGCGGTACCACTGGATGATCGGGTTGTAGCCGAGCGCCTCCATGCACAGCACGCGACCGCCCGGCTTCAGCATGCGGGCGAGCTCCGGATAGGCCGCCTCCACGTCGAGGTGGTGCAGCACGCCGTTGCAGACGATGAGATCGAACATCTGCGAGGGAAACGTCGGGTGCTCAGCGTCCATGACCTGAAAGTGTGTCTTTTCCTGGACTCCGGCGTCGGCCGCCTGACGCGCGGCCGTCTGGACCTCGTCAGCCGAGATGTCGATGCCGTGAGCGGTGGCGCCGTGCTTGGCGAGCTCGATGGTGGTGAGGCCCTGACCGCAGCAATAGTCCAGAGCCACGGCCCCCGGCGCATACCGCGCAAACCAGGCTTCCTTGTATTGGGTGGTTCGGCGCGTGACGTAGTACCACTTCTTGTTTGAGTAAACCTTCTCAAACTCGTCCTGGCTCATGGTTGCCCGTGCGCGGGCACGCTCATTGTGGAAGTCGGCTTCGGCCTGTTTGCGGTCGTCCGGTCCGTCAGATTCGTGCGGCAGTACAGACAAAGTGTGTCCTGTCAGCGGTAGTACGCAGTAAGGGCGTAGCGGCTGCCTTCAACGCAGGGCCTGGCCCGATGAATTGCGGAGGTATCGACGAGAATCGCGGTGCCGGGTGGGCAGACGACAGGCGTGGTCGGGTGTTGGCCGGCGGTCAGACGCTCCACCCACATGTCGTCCAGGCGAGCGTAGCGCCTCGCGCGCCCCGGAGCGAAGTCCCAGGGCATCCCGAAGGCGCCCGTGGCGAGATGCCCGTACTTGAACGACGGGCGCTGAGTGCCTGGCAACAGTTCCAGGGGGCCAGACAGCTCGGTGGCACCATTGAGGAACAGAAAGATCTTGAGCTGACGCCTGAGCGAATCCAGATGCCAGCGTCCAAGGGCGGACGCCTCGTCACCGGCCAGCAGCGGCCGGTTGCGAATGGCCAGCAGGGTCACCGGGTCGGCCTTCCCTTCAAGTCGTCCAAGGAACGCGTGACACTCTTCGAAGAACTGTCCCAGCGCCGGGTGCCGCTCGTGGGCCTCCCAGATGCGCATCTCGGTCTGTCCGTAATAGAAGTGTGTTCGGGCATCGGCCTGGTGACCATCCATGAACGCAGTAATGGTCTGGCAGATGTCGGCCTCGTGAAGGGTCGGAAACTGATAGAAGCCCTGCGCGCGAAGTGCGTCGCGGGCGTCTGGAATACTGGCCTGTGCTGAAAAACTCATGGTGTGGCCTACAGGGAAACCAGGGCCGGTGTCGCCTTGGTGAGCACACCGCCAGCGCACTGGTAGATGGTGTCGAAGCCGACGAAGTTTGAGGCCTTGTGCGAGACCATGATTACAGCCGTCTCGCGCGGCAACTCACGCAGGGTCTGCATCACCCGGCCCTCGAGGCCGGCATCGAGGGCCGCTGTGGGTTCGTCGAGCAGCAGCACGCGGGGCGACCGCAGCAGGGCGCGCGCCAGACAGATCAGTTGCCGCTGCCCTCCTGAGAGTCCAGCACCGCGCTCCCCGATGGGCGCATCGAGACCGGCAGGCAGGGCGGACACAAAGGCCGACAGCCCCACGCGTTCAAGCGCTGACCAGATGTCCTGGTCCGAGAATGGGCGACGCTCTGCGCCGAAAGCCACGTTGTCCCTGATCGTGCCCGGCATGATGAACGGCACTTGCGGGACATAGCCGATGGCCGCGTGCCACCACCGAGGATGATCATGGATGGAGCGCCCTTCAGTCAGGACGCGTCCGGTGGTTGGGTGATACAGCCCGGCCAGGATCTCGATCAGGGTGGACTTTCCCGAACCGGAGGAGCCCATGATGCCGACGGTTTCGCCCTCGAGCACCGTGAGGGACACACCCTGCAACACGGGGGGCGCCCCAGCGGCATAGCGGAAGGAGATGTCAGTCGCGGCCAGGAACGGCGCACCCAGCTCGGGAGCTGGCACGACTGCCTCACCTGCATCTCGGACGGCCGAAGCCGGCACCTCCTCCATCACGCCATCGAGCAGGACCAGCGCCGGTGCGATGTGAAAGGAGAAATTCGAATAGGAACCGAACAGCCGGTTGGCAGAGGGCAGGAGACGCAGGGCGGCGGCCGCCACGACGGCGAACTGCGCCAGTACTCCGCTCAGGTCGGCACCGCGATTGACAACCCAGGCGAAGAGACCGGCAAACGTGGCGATGAACACGCTCTCCAGCATGTAGCGCGGCATCTGGTTATGCATCTCGAGCTTCTGGAAAAAGTCCGCCCGCTCGGCAGCCACCCGGTCCACTTGCGCGATGAGTTCCCGCTCTTTCCCGAACACCTTGATTTCGCTGATGCCGTCAGCCGTGTTCCCGACCAGTTCATAGAGAAGCGTCGTGGTATCAAGCTCCCTCTGCCCCCAGCGAAGTGCCCGGTCACGTGAGGTGCCGTAATAGAGACCGAGGGCCAGGCCGCAGGTGACTGCCAGGGCGCCAATCAGCGCAGGATTGAGCACCAGCACGACGAGGCAGATGGCCGCCAGAAGGCAGAATTCCGTCGCGGCCACCAGCAGTGGCCTCAGCACGCCATCGGTGACCACCTTGACCTGGCCGCACACCACGTTGACCAGGCTTCCGGAACTCTCCCGCCTGAAGTCGAGGAGTGACCGCTGAATTCTCGTGCTGTACAACCCGCTGATGAGGCGTTGGCCGTAGTAGGTCGCAAAGCGGATGTTGTGGCGATACGTGTAGTAGAGCACCACGTTCTTCAGCACGTTCACGACACCTACCGCGAAGAACAGGAGGGTGATGGCGATCCGTGGATCCCGTGCAACTGGAAGGAACCGCCCGAGCGTGGCGACGGCTGGAGGTACGCCACCCTCAGCCGAGCCTACCGTGAGAACGAGCGGATAGAGAATTGACAGTCCCCCCATCTCGAGCACGGCCGACACGAGCATCAACGCAAGCGTCAGCCAGAACCGGGATGGCTTCAGGCCAAGACGGAGATAGGACTCTGCCAGCCGTCTGAGGACGCGGAGTTCTCTCACCGGCCGCGTCCGATTACCCGTGACAGGCCGGGGGCATACGCCGCGCTCCCGAGCACTGGTGCGGGTCGAAGGCCCGTCATGGTCGGCCGCACGCCACCTGTCTGTGCCTGCTCGCGCAACGCCTGACGGTGAGCCTGGTACTGCGGAGCCTCGAAGCGATACAAGACCCAGATCAGCACGGCGAACAGCGTGGCACCGTCGAAGATCACCAGAAGGTCAAACGGCGACTGGAGGAATGGCTCCGAGAACATGTACAGCATCATCAGGCCCAGCAGCGTCACGGTGTTCGTGCCTCGCCTCCAGAGCAGGACGTCGAGGAGCCTCGCGAACCAGGCCATGTACACGGCACAAGCCAGGATATTCAACGGGAAGGGCACGCTGTAGCAGAACGCTGCGACAAGCCCCGGCGTGGAGCCGGCACGCGGGAAGCGCTTGGGATTGTCGATGAGCAGGAGATAGTTGAGTCCGGCTACGCTGGGCACGACGGGTTTGGTGAGTCGCATGCGTCCACCCATCAGCACGTCCGCTCTGAACAACAGGTTGTTGATGGGGAGCATGATCGGGTGGCCACCGGCGAAGTACTCAACTTCCGACAGATCGTTGGTGGTGTATCGAAGCGAGTAGTAATAGATGCTCGAACGCTCAAGCAGAGCGAAGAAGTAGTTCTTGTACCAGCTTTCGTTTGAGACCAGGTCCGACGCAGTTGAGCCCGCGCTCGACAGAATGTCGTTGTCGACGCGCGTGCTCGAACTGGCTTTGATACCCTCTCCCGTCAGCCAGGCAACCATGAAGATTGCAGCAGTGAGCGAGGCCAGGGTGGCGAGACGTCTAACCCTCACGAGGGGCGATGGCGCAGCAGAGGCAAAGAGGAGACGCCTGAAGAAGGTCGGAGCAGCGACGCTGACCATCACACAGAGACCGATGAAGACACCGAACACACTGTTCGCAGACAGCAGATAGGCCAAGGCGAGGACGAAAGACTCGACACGCTGACGAGTCCGTTGCTCTGGCTGGAGGATGAAGAGCCCTCGAAACAGGTCAACGCTGATGAGCGTATTGAGTGCGACAACCACGAAGAGCAGGACTGAGCCACTTTCCGAGATGCCGATCTCTCGATAGCGGACATTGTTCAGGCCCTGCTGGTTGTAGAAGAACGCCAGCACGAGGCTGATCAGGCCGATGGGCAACCGGAATCGCTCGTACCAGACGAAGAGGTTCGACAGGAACCTCGACGGCATGGTTGTTCGCGAGCCTTGCCGGAGCCTGAAACCCTGCCGGTGCAGGTACCAGAACAGGCCAAATACGGCTGGTGCCAGGGCGACGGTATAGAGATTGGCCGGCTTGATATTGAAGAACGCGCGCGCCAGGATCTCTTCAGGAAAGAGGGCATAGCCTATGGCGGGGCCGACGTAGGCCACGACGAAGTAGGTGACCAGCGTCGCAAAGCCCACGCTGGCACTGAGGCGGCGGGTTGTTCTGGCAGGCATCAGACTGCTATCTCGTCTAGGTTGGTCTGTCTCGGCGCGCGCGCAGGTGAGAGAACTTCCGGGTTCGCTGTTCGCAAGCGTTCGACACCTCGTTCAATGCGTGAGACGCGGCCGAGCGGTGCTTCCTTGAGTGCGAAGCGGCTGACGGCACCCGCAAGGCCCTCCCCTGGACCGGGATGTGCCAGCCAGGACATCTGCGCCGGCGTGTAGACCCCATCGTCGTCAGACACCGGGGTAAACGTTGGCACACCGAAGTATCTGAATTCGAACAGCGTGCTGGAGTAGAGCGAGACGTTCAGATCCGAGAGGAACCAGAGGGTCATGGTGCTGTCGTGCACAACCACCTCGTGTTCACGGAAGAATGGATGCTGCCGCACCTGTTCAACTGACAACAGCGGGTGCGGGGAGTAGACAATGACTGGCCGTCGTCCTGCCTGCTGCAGCGCAGTGCGAAGGGCTGTCATGATGGTGCGCTCCACGCCGAAATTGCCCTGGTCCATCGTGGCCGACCGTGAGTCTCCCAACCAGGACGTTGTCCCGGCGAACGCGATGACGACCACGTCGTCATCCGGTTGCACCGAGGGCAGCATGGCCTGCCACTGTGAGGTGAGGAAGGCCGCGAAGGATCCGTGTGCGAGGTCGTGCCTGAGCAGATAGCGGTTGAAGAAGGTGTTGATGCCGTGCCCGGCCGTTGTGGGCCACGAGCTTTTCAGGAACGATCCCACGGCAGGCAGGTCTGGCACCTGGGGTGCAAAGACGTGAGCGGCGCCTCGGCCCGCCGCCAGTTCCATCAGGCGCGCGTAGTACGGCTCCTCCCAGACAGGCGGCACGCCGTGCTGGATTTCGCAGAGGCTGGCACAGCGCGGCTCGACGAGCAGCAGCCACCGCAACACCTCTGTGGCCACATTGTTGCTGGTCAGGAAGAACGCCTCCGAGCGTCGGGAACGCCGTAGCACGAATCGGATGCCCTCCGCGATTGCGACCGTGCCGAGGGTTCTCCTGAGCGTCCCTGGCGAGGCGAACAGCATCGGCCTTGTGGACTGACTGCTGACGATGCGCCAGAGCGTCGCGAGGACAGCAGGCAGCGCCAGCAGTACCGCAAACACGAGGTAACCGCCATCGATGATGGCGATGTTGGCCTGGCGACAGGCGGGAGCGTGCGACCACCATCCGCTGATCCGGTCGGCGTCAAAGAGCAGCACCCTCGGCGCCATCGCGATTCTCGCGCGCGCTGTGCGCCCGCGCGTCCCGGTGCCAATCTCGCCGGTGAGATTGGCCAGATAGGTGCGAGGGTTGGCTGGAGACACGGACAACCGGCTTGTCCCGACAGCCACGATGGCATCGGGTCCGTCGGATGTCGGGCCAGCGAGCAGCCAGCAGGTCTGCGACACGTAGTGCGACAGGGACCTGGCGAAGGCCCACACCCGCGACCAGAGCAGCGACAGTGACTCGAGCCGCGTGCGGTGTTCGCCCGGCTTCTCTCGCTCTGGCTCCGGAGTGTCAGCCGTACGCACGCCTGCAGCGGCCTCGAGGCGACGGCTGAGCTTCAGCAGTTGCTCACGACCGACATTCCGGTACTCCTGCAGTGCCTCCTGGCACAACAGCAAATACTCGGTCGGGCTGGTCATCGTCGCCGGGACCACGTCAGCTTCATGTCGGAATCGCGAGCGCGGCCACGTCTGGCGCGATGCCGGCTGTGACGAACCGCTCAAGCAGGCGGAACAGGCGATAGTCGCTGTAGCGGCGCCCGACCAGTTGGAAGCCCCAGGGCAGGCCTTGTGGGCACCTGAAGGCCGGGACATTAATGACGGGCAGCCAGGCCAGCGTCCAGAGCGGGTTGAGGTCCCGGTGCATCGCCGGCTCGGCACCCTTGGGCGCAGAGCCGATTGACGAATGCGTGAGGAGCACGTCCACGCCAGCGTCGAAGACGGCCTCCAGTTCGTGGGAGAGCTGTTCCTGATCGGCCAACGCGGCTTCGTAGTCGGCGGGAGGGATGGTCTGACCATCGCGCACCAGACTCATGAAGCTCTCGCTGATTCTGGTCGGGTCCCGCTCGATCTCCTCACGGAAGTAGTAGGCCAGGCAGGGGTTGTACACGCGTCGGTGCAGGGCGTGGGCGTGACGGGCCGCTTCAGGCAGCGACACCTCAACCAGCTCCACACCCTCGGAGCCCGCCACCTGACTGGACAGCGTCTCCATGGCCTGGCGCACGTAGTCCGGTGCGTCGTCCCAGAAATGGCCGCGCACGAAACCGACGCGCCATGGACGGCCCGGTGTCGCGCCGTGTTCCGTCAGCTTCGCCTCGCGACCCGGATAGTTGTCGCCCCGGACACGAAGGACGTCCAGCAGGACTTCCAGATCGCGACCGTCACGGCCGTAGAGGCCGATGTTGTCCAGCGTGTCCGTGGTCTTGAGCACACCTGTCCTCGGAATGAGCCCAAAGGACGGCTTCATCGCATAGGTGCCGCACCAGGAGGCCGGCCTGATGGTCGACCCGGCCGTCTGGGTGCCCAGCGCCATGGGCACCATGCCAGTGGCGACAGCCACCGCCGACCCCCCAGAGGAGGTGCCGGTCACGTGGTCGGCATGCCAGGGATTGCGGACCTGATTGGGCGCGTGAACGGCAAACTCCGCCGTATCGGTCTTTCCGGCAATCAGGCCACCCTCCCAGCGCAGATAGCTGACGCAGCGCGCATCGTTGCCAGCTTTGTGGCCAGCCCAGAGCGGCGAACCCATCTCTGTGGGATACACCTCTGTGTTGAAGATGTCCTTCACACCAATCGGGACGCCCGCGAGGACACCAGACCTGTCGCCCTCATCGAGCCGGGTCGCCTGACGTCGCCAGTAGTCGAAGTCCAGATGCACGAACGCCTGCACGTCCGGATTGGTGGTCCGGACGCGCGCGATCATCACCTCGGCCAGCTCGCGCGCCGCCACGTCGCCACGGCGGACCGCGTCTGCAATCCGCCACCCTGGTGCCACAGCCAGCGCCTCGAGTGCGGCGGTCGTCATGGTCATGGCAGGTTCACCGCTGCGCCCTTGCGGAGTTGCTTCACCCGCTCGACGATCTCTTCTTCCGTCAGGCCGGTCTGTTCCAGGAAGTAGTCCAGGATCTCGGGTCGCTTCGGGTCGATCTCCCGAATGATGTCGAAGGCCTCTTCCCTCGTGATGATGCCGGCTCTGACGTCGCGCGAGGCGTGGTCTGAGGCGCGCCCGTACCCACGCTTGATGAACTTGGTCCAGTCATGCAGGCCCGGCATCACGCACTCGACGCTCTTGTAGCGCTTGAAGGTGCCTTCGACGTGGTCTTCCTCCCAGCCGAACTCCTTCTTGATGAACTCGGTCTGCCGCTCCTCGTCCCAGAACACATAGTCGCCAAGATGGAAGCCTTCTATCCCGGCAGCGCGATACTCCTCCGCGCTCGGGTGACGGAAGGGCTCCAGTTCCCGGGCCTTGATGTGCTCGTCCGTCATCGCGTCCGGCTCACGCACGGCCGACATCGTGAGGAAGTACTTCTCGTCGAACACGTCGCGCGTGATGGACTCCTGATAGCTGAGCCGGCACCCTTCCTCGGCGGCGGATTCACCCCAGACGATGAGTGGCACGTTGAACTTGATGGCGACCTGCAGCACGAACGCCCCGACACCGGCATGGCAGTGCCAGCACGAGTCCCCGATGGCGCCGATGGACTTCCGGGCCAACCGATTCACCAGCCCCCGCTTGGGCGTAAACATGATGTGATCGAGGTCGAAGGTCTCGATCATCCGTGTCAGATTCCGCTTGCCGGCCTCGCTGTACCAGTTGTGACTGAAGGTCACCGCAAGGGGTCGCATGCCGTAGATGCGGGTCAGCACGTAGCCCTGGAAGAAGCTGTCCTTCCCTCCGGACATGGGCAGCAGACAGTCCCACGCGCGATCCTTGAACTTCTCTTTGGCCGCTTCCAGCCTGGCGCGGAGCACGCGTTCCCGCTCCTCCCAGTTGATGTGCATCTTCTCTTCGGAGCTGTTGCAGCCATTGCACACGCCGCGCTCGTCAAACGCAATGCCCTCCTCCGTTTCCGGCTGGCAGCAGCGCACACAGTAGCGGAGCGTGTTCTTGAACAGGGGTTCGGCCATATCAGTTCCGGGCGTGGTTCGGCGTATCAGTAACCAGAGGAGGCAAGCAGCTCAGAGAATTGCTGGCCTGACATCGTGTCCGCGTTCGCGTCGCTCGAGTAGGAGAAGCCCGGCTCGAGCTGGCGCGCGCCAGGCGTCACAGCCGGCACACGCGCCGCCTCCTGGAAGATCACATACATGTCGTCGTACTCGATGGTGTGACGGGACTCGTCGGCAGAGATAAGCGTCTCATGCAGCTTTTCGCCGGGGCGGATGCCGATGATCTCCTGCCGGCAGCCAGGCGCGATGGCCTCGGCCAGCGCGTCCATGCGCATGCTGGCCAGCTTCGGCACGAATACCTCGCCGCCGTTCATCCGATCGATGCACGTAAGCACGAACGTGATGCCCTGGTCGAGCGTCAGCCAGAAGCGCGTCATGTCCGGGCTGGTAATGGTGACGGTGCCTGCTTCCTTCTGCTTCTGGAAGAGCGGCACCACGCTGCCGCGGCTGCCGACCACGTTGCCGTAGCGGGTGCAGGCAAAGCGGGTGGAACGATCGCCCACGTAGGCGTTTCCCTGCACGAACAACTTCTCGGCCACCAGCTTGGTCGCGCCATACAGGTTCACTGGCGACACAGCCTTGTCGGTCGAGACCGCCAACACGCGCTCGACGCCTGTGTCGATGGCGGCGTCGATGACATTCTTGGTGCCCATGATGTTGGTGAGCACCGCCTCGAACGGGTTGTACTCGCAGGCAGGCACCTGCTTCATGGCGGCGGCATGGATGACCAGGTTCACGCCGTGGAAAGCCCGCGTCAGGCGATCACGATCCCGCACATCGCCAATGAAGTAGCGCACCGGGGAATCGCCGGTGTCTGGAAACCGCTGGCGCATCTCGTGCTGCTTCAGCTCATCACGACTGAAGATGATCAGCTTCTTCGGCTTCTTGTCCAGGAGCAGGCGTTCGACCATCTTCTGGCCGAAGGATCCGGTGCCGCCCGTGACCAGTACGGTTGTCTGTGCCCAATCAATAGTCTTCATTTGAACTCTTCCCGAAGAACACCGAACTCCAGCATGTCGACCCAGGCCCCATCCAGGAAGAGGGCCTGACGGCGCCGCCCCTCTTCCGTCATGCCCATGGCCGAGGCCAGGCGAATCATTCCGGAGTTGGTCGCGGCCGTGCCGCAATAGACGCGATGCAGATTCAGCTTGTCAAAACCATGGCGGAGCAACTGTCGGGAGGCCGCGGTGGCTACCCCCTTGCCGGAGTGACCAGGTGCACCGAGGATGATGGCGAACTCGGCGCTGCGATTGATGAAGGACAGCCCCTGAAGGCTGACGTTGCCGATGTGACCGGCCGTTGCATGACAGATGGCCCAGACCACGCGGTCCTCGGCGTCGAGATTCTCGACATACGTGCGGAACCAGCCCTCGGTCTTGAAGAATTTGCCGTGCGAGTTGTAGCGGCAGACGGCCTGATCCTCGAACCAGGACGGATAGGGACCGGTCAGGTCCGAGACACAAAGGGGTCGGACGTAGTAGTCGTCGTGCAGGGTGTAGATCATCGAAGCCTGTCCATGTGGCGCCACACCTTGTGGAACGCCGCGATGATGAGGTCCACGTCCGTCTCCGACAGATCGGCCTGGCACACCTCGAACAGCAGTGCAGTTGCGCTGTGGAGACCTTCAGCCACCGGGCAGATGCCCCGGCGGTAGTCGACGTCGCGGCGGCAGAACGGTGCGCTCCACGGGAAGCCGTGAGAACCGTACGCGATCTTCTGCTGGAACATCGGCAGCAGGTGCACGTTGGCGTAGCCCTTCGCCAGATGCGGCACACCCTCTGCGGTCAGCGCATCAACGATGCGGTCACGTGATACACCGAGCAGCCCGAGATCGATCGTCAGGCAGTATATGTAGTAGACGTGCGAGCCCCCCCGCCGCACTCGTGGCGCTGTGACACCGGGCAGCGAGCTCAGGCCGGCCGTCAGGCGTTCTGCAATGGCGCGGCGACCCGCCACCAGCCTGTCCAGTTTCACCAGTTGCTCACGGCCGATGGCCGCTTCGATCTCGCCGAGACGGAAATTGTGGCCGAGCATGTTGCTCAGGTTCGTGGTGCCCTTCGGCCCGACCACGGCTTCGGCGTGATTCCTGATGAGGCGCATCCGTTCGGCGAGTTCATCGTCGTCCGTCACCATCACTCCACCTTCACCTGTGTGAATGTGTTTGTGGTAGTTCAGGCTGAAGCCGCCGATTGCCGCATCTGTTCCCGCCCACCCGTGTCCGCCCTGAATCTGCGCACC
>JAKFYA010000117.1 GCA_021731095.1 Acidobacteriota bacterium
ACAGGGGTCACGATGTGCGCCGCCTGGCCGGTCTCCACCATCACTTCGGTCACAAGGCGGAAGCCATCACCGGGCAGGGCTCCGTCCAGAGACGCGCGCTCACGTTCACGCGCGACCACGCGCGTGGTGCCCGTCAGCATGAGCTTGGTCGCGAGGCGCTCTGCGAGGTCCGGCGCCGCGTTGGGCGACAGCAGGGCGGGGAGCTGTGACGGGTCGGCGGCCAGCAGCGCACGCTCGAGTCGTCCCAGCAACAGCGACACGCCATCCGGGGTGCCCTGCGCAGCGGTCGGCCGAGGGATTGCCACCCAGAGGCACGCCACCAGCGCCAGAAGCCAGCGCATCAGCGGATGCCGAGCGCGGCCCCGACCGCGGCGAACATGTCGAGGGCATACTGCAGGTCGTCGCGGGTGTGTGTCGCAGTCACGATGGTCCGCACACGGGCCTTGCCTGGCGGCACGGTCGGGGCGCCGATACCCTGAGCGAACACGCCACGGGCGAACAGGCCGTCCGAGAGGGCCATGGCCGTCGCGGCCTCCCCCACAATCACCGGGGTAATGGGACTCTCGCTGACACCGGTGTTGAAGCCCAGCGCCTGCAGCCCGGCCTTGAAGAAGCGCGCGTTGTCCCACAGGCGAGCGATCAGGCCGGGCTCGCCTTCCAGCACATCAAGCGCGGCCAGGCAGGTGGCCGCGACCGACGGGGGATGCGACGTGGAAAAGAGGAAGGGACGCGCGCGATGGTGCAGGAACTCGATCAGCGCGCGGCTGCCCGCGACATAGCCGCCCAGGGCGCCGATGGCCTTCGACAGCGTGCCGACCTGCACGTCGACACGGCCGTGGAGATTGAAGTGGTCGACGGTGCCGCGTCCGTCCCGCCCGAACACGCCACTGGCATGCGCATCGTCCACCATCATGATGCAGCCGAACTCATCGGCCAGCGCGCACAGCTCGGGCAGCGCGCCGAGGTCGCCGTCCATGCTGAAGACACCATCCGTGATGAGCAAGCGGCGTTGCGTCTTCGGGAGGGATTCCAGAATGCGTCTGGCGGCACCCGCGTCCCGGTGCGGGAACACCTTGATGGTGGCGCGGCTCAGGCGCGCACCATCGATGATGCTGGCGTGGTTCAGTTCGTCAGAGATGATGGCGTCGTCACGGGTCAGGATTGACGAGACCGTGCCGGCATTGGCGGTGAACCCGCTCTGGAACACCACGGCCGCCTCGGTCTGTTTGAAGGCGGCCAGTCGACGCTCTAGCGCCATGTGGATTTCCATGGTGCCGGCGATGGTGCGAACCGAGCCCGTGCCGACCCCGAAGTCACGCAGGGCCTGCTGGGCTCGCTCCAGCAGCACCGGGTGGGTGGTCAGTCCCAGATAGTTGTTCGAGGACAGATTGACGACAGAGCGATGATCCACCGACGCTCTGGCGCCCTGGGCCCCGTCCAGAACACGAAGTGGCCGGTACAGGCTTTGGTCGCGCAGGGTCTGGAGTTCGTTCGCGAGATAGCCGAGCGGGTCTGGCCGCATGCCCGCAGTATAGAACCGTCACGAACAAACCTTCTGGCCCACAGTCCGAGCGTAGGGCGCCGTGCTGCGCTCAGGCCGTCCGCAGGTACTCCGAGGTGAAGGACGCGATGTCGTCGTAGATGGACGACAGCTCCCCTGGCGTGGCCAGGAAGACCACCCTGAAGAAGCCTGCCTCTGGCGCCGTGCCGAAGCCCGATCCGTAGACGCACAGGATGCCGGTGGCGCGGAGGAGCGACAGCACATAGTGCTCGTCGGTCCGGCCCGGAGGCAGCGTCACCTGCGGCATTGCATAGAAGGCCGCCTTCGGCATCACACAGCGCATGCCCGGGATCGCATTCAGCCGATCGGTCGTGATGGCGGCGCGCTGGCGAAGCGCCTCCTGGAACGGCGCCTGATGCGCACGGCTGCCGCGGAGTGCGGCCTCGATGCCGTACTGCATCGGACCCGGACTGCAGAGCCGCCCGTCCGCAAGCTTCTTGATGGCTGCGAGCACGGCATTGAGGCGCGGCGACCGGCCAATCACCATCCAGCCGGCTCGCCAGCCCGGAGCCAGATAGGCCTTCGAGAGGCTCGAAAAGGAAATGATGGGGGCATCGAAATCGAGGGTGCCCATCAGGGGCACGGACCCGTCAAATCCGAGGTCGCCGTACACCTCGTCCGCAAGAATGACCAGGTCGTGGGCCTCTGCAAAGTCAATGAGCTGGCGGCGGATCTCGGGCGGGTAGACCGCGCCGGTCGGATTGTTCGGGTCGATGACAACCAGCACCCGTGTCTTCGGATTGACCAGCGAGCGCAGCTGGTCGAGATCGGGCAACCAGCCAGTGTCGGGATCGGTCCGGTAGTAGGCCGGCACGGCGCCGATCTTCGCCATCACCGCGGTGTAGAGGGGATAGGTTGGACACGGCACGAGGACTTCGTCGCCCTCATCCACGATGGCTGTCAGCGCCAGCTCGATGCCTTCCGAGGTGCCGGTCGTCAGCAACACGCGGTCTGGCGACGTCGGAATGCCGCGGGCAGCATAGTCGTCCGCCACCGCCTCGCGTCCGCTCAGAATGCCCTGTGACGGCAGGTACCCGTTGTGGCCGTCGCGCATGGCGCGCTCGGCTGCCTCAATCAGGTGCACAGGCGTCTGGAACCCGAAGGCGACAGGGTCCCCGACGTTGAGGTAGCGCACCGTCTGCCCCTGGGCCTCCACCAGGCGGGCTTCGGCGACAATATTGCGAATCGCATACGAGAAGCGGCCCACCCGCCTGGCCGGCCGGATCTCGTTCGTGCGGTGTGACGACATCACCAGATCTTAGCCCCAAGGCCCTGCTGGGCGCCTCTCCCTGGAGCTTTTACACGGCGTGGCCACCGGACGGGTGTGAGAGTTACACGCTCAGCGGGCCCGTTTTCGGGCCACCCACGTCATCACTCTGGCAACTCACTGTCATTTATGGCACTTACAGGTTTGGCAAGGCGCTTGAAGATGGGAGCACCAGTGAAACGGATCGCCCTCATGATGCTGACGGTGCTGTTGACGGCGGGATGGGGGGCGACGGCGCCGGCCGCGGAAGAGCTTGGCTTGCCTGGTTCAGAGCCTACAGGACAACCGACCTTCCGCGCCGGCGTCGAAGCCGTCACCGTGAGCGTGACCGTCCGCGACCGTCGGGGACGCTTGGTGACCGCACTGAACCGAAGGGATTTCACGCTGCTCGAGGACGGCGCGCCAAAGACGATTCGCGATTTCTACCCCGGCGAGTCGGCGGTCAGTCTGGCCATCCTGCTCGATATCAGCGGCAGCATGGCGGTGGGCGGCAACATGGACCGGGCGCGAGCAGCAGTGGCCATGGCCGTCGCCCACCTCCAGTCCGGGCGGGACGAAGCCGCGCTCTATACGTTCGACACCGACCTGCAGGAGGTGCGGGCGTTCACGACTGATCTGCCGCGTGTGGCCGCTGTCGATCTGGCGGGCCAGCCCTGGGGCCGGACCTCCCTCTTCGACGCCATCGACGTGACGGCGAAGAAGGCTGGCGCCAGGACCAATCGTCATCGCGCGGTGCTGGTGGTCACTGACGGCATTGATACGGGCAGCCGGATGACAGCCTCGGAGGTCTCCGGCGCGGCCAGCGGGATCGACGTGCCGGTCTATCTGGTGGTCGTGGCCAGTCCGGTGGACAACCCATCCCACAAGCTGGCCACGCTGTCAGCCGATGGCGTCGGCGCCAGTGTGGCCACCCTGGCCGATCTGGCGCGATGGACGGGTGGCGACATGGCCATCGTGAGCGACAGGACGGAAGCGTCTGACGCGCTGAAAGCGCTGATGAGCGAGCTCCGTCAGCAGTACCTGATCACATTCGAGCCGAGTGTCCGGCCTGGCTGGCACCCGCTCGAGGTTCGCACGGGGAGGAAGGGCCTCACCGTGCACGCGCGAAGCGGTTACTTCGCGGGCCCGGCGCATCCGGAGCATTGAATCCGGACACGAGAGACTGTCCAGGAGGACACACCATGACCAGCAAATTCGCACTGCTCGCACTGATGGCCACCACGCTTGCCGTGGCGCCGGCCTGCGCCACCAAGAAATTCGTCCGCACGTCGGTCGGGGACGTCAACGCCAAGGTCGACTCGACAGGCAAGGCGCTTGAAGCCACGCAGGCCCGCGTGAAGGACAACGAGGCGAAGATCGGGTCCGTTGACGCCAAGGCCGAAGCCGCTGGCAAGTCGGCCTCGGACGCGAATGCGGCCGCGATGGCGGCCGCGAATGCCGCGAAGGATGCCGCGACCAAGGCCACGGCGGTTGACGGGCGCGTGGCGGATGTCGAGAAGGCCTCGCGCCGGCTGCTGCTTGAAGTGACGCTGAGCGAAGAGCAGGGCAAGTTCGACATCGGCAAGGCTGTGCTCCCGGACGCCACCAAGGCGCGCATCGATGAGGTCATCGGGAAACTGAAGGCCGACCCGAAGAACGTCTACATCGAAGTGGAAGGGCACACGGACGACCGCGGCGACGCCGTCTACAACCAGGCCCTCGGTCTTGAGCGTGCCGAAGCCGTGAAGCGCTACATCTACGAGCAGCACCAGGTGCCGCTGCACCGCATCAGCGTGATCAGCTACGGCGAGGATAAGCCGGTGGCGCCGAACAAGACCCGCGAGGGTCGTGCGCAGAATCGGCGGGTCGTGATCCGGATCCTGGCGTAGGAGCCGGGCACGGCGGAAAAGGGGCCGCTGGGCACGGCCCCTTTTCCGCTACCATCGCCCGATGGCCATCCGTACCGAGCTGCGCCTGCGGCTGCCCAACAGCCCTGGCGCCCTGGCACAGCTCACCACCCTTCTCTCACAGGAACGCATCCGCATCATCGCGTTCTCCCTGGAATCCACTGGCCACGTGCATCTGGTGGTCGACAACGTCAGTCGCGCCACCGAGACACTCTCCCGGCACTACCTGCAGGCCGACAGCCGCGACGTGCTCTGCACGGTGGTCGGCCCGAGGTCCGTGGCTCCGCTCCTGACCACGGCCGCCAGAGCCGACCTCAATCTGGAGTACGCCTACGCCTCGTCAGTGGACGGGAAGGGCACCGTGGCCCTCGTGCTCGCCTTCGAAGACACGCTGCGCGCAGCCACCGTCGTCGGGCTTTGAACGGAGCCTGGCCGCTCAGTCCTGTGGGGGAACCGGTAGCGCACCGGCGGGAGCCTGCAGGCTGTGCCACGCAATGGCCGCGAGGACGATTCCGCCGCCGGCCAGGGCCCAGGGCGAAGGCAGCTCTCCCAGAAACAGGAAGACCCAGACAGGATTGGCCACTGGCTCGACCATGCCGGTCAGGGACGCTCGCGTCGCGGTGACGGTTGCCAGTCCGGTGACGAAGAGCGCGTAGGCGACACCAATCTGGAAAACACCCAGCAGCCCAAGCACCACCGCCGAGCGGAGCGGAACCGTGAGATCTGAGGCCACGAACGGCAGCAAGAGCGTCACCGCCACCACGTTGCCCCAGACCACGGCGGCCTCTGCGTCACTGCCCCGACTGGCGCGCAGGGCCAGCGTCAGCGCCGCAAAGAAGACGCCCGAGAGCACGGCAATCAGATTGCCGGTCAGACTGCCCGCCTCGATGCGCCCGACGAAGAACAGCGCCATCCCACCGAGTGCCAGGATGACGGCCGTCAGGTCGCGCGCCCGGAGTGGCTCCTTGAGCACCACCGGTGACAGGAGCAGCACCCAGACCACGCCGCTGTACTGGAGAAAGATGGCGTTGGCCGCCGTGGTCATCTTGGTGGCCATCACGAACGTCGTGAGGCTGAGGGCGTAGCTGACGGTGGCCACCATGAACGCCGGTGTCACGCGCCATCCACGCGGTCGCAGGAGAACCAGCAGCACCACTGCCGCGATGGCCGAACGGTAGAAGGCCACGACCAGCGCGGGCTCTGGCACGGACTTGATGCCAAGGCCACCCGTGGACCAGAGCAACGCCGCGCCGAGGATGCACAGCAGACCGCGCACGGGCGGACGGGTGTCGGGGGTCATGCAGCGGGGAGTGTACTGTGCCGCCGCGACGTGGGGACGAATCGGGCAAGAGCCCACCGGGCACCGGCAACACCGGTGCCCGGCGGGTGGTTATCGAAGCTGTCCGCGGATTTCCCCTGCAGGATTGCTGGTCGTGTGCAGGTTGACGTAGGTGTTCCCGGTCACGAGTGCCTGAATCGCGTCGTCGATGGTCAGAATCCCCTGGGCGGCCCTCGGAATGAGCTGCGCCGACGAGAGGCGGATATCCAGGCTGAAGTCGCCCGTCGTGCCAACCGGTGGCACCAGGTCGAAGATGATGGGGCCAGCCACGTCAGGTGCGCCGACATGAATGTGGCTCGCCGTAGTGCCGACCGGCACGTTGTAGATCCGCATGTTGACAGTGATTTCCTTGGCGGTCTGGTCCACATTCACCTGGACCGTGCCTGACGCGCCGGTGCTCACCTTGTTGGGGGCCTCCTCTCCACCGTTGAGGGTGGCGGACAGCTTGACCTGCTGGGCCGAGGCACTCAGAGCGCTGGAGAGCAGGATGGCGCCGGCTAGCGCGGCGGTCTTCAGACTGTTTCGAATCATGGGGAGTTCTCCTGTGTGGGTGAAGCCCCCCTTGAGCATGATCGGGACCAGCCCGCGTACACCGTTTTCCTTGGGCGACCCCGGGGAGAGCCTCCCTTGCAGCTTACGTAGAACGAACGGCCTCCAGTCGTCAGTAAGGCGGGCTAACGAACCCGGCCCAGTTCCAGCGGGATCCGGACCAGGAGACGGGGGCCGTCCCTGAGCTGCACTTCGACCCGGCCGGCAGGGTCGAGGTCCTGAGGCAACGGGCCGATCAGGGTGGCGCCGGTCAGCGGGGCGCTGGTGCCAGGCGTCCGTACGCCCCCTGGCGTGGGAGCGGCCCCAAGTGGCGTGCCATCCACCCGAGGACCGAAACGTGGCACCCGCTCCATTGCCATCCCGCGGGCTGTGCCGCTGTTCACCACCGTCACATCGAACGCCGGCACACCGACGTAGGTGTTCATGGGGTGAAAGGTCAGTTCAAGCTGCAGGCTCGTCCGCTCGCCGGTCGCCGCGACGATGGCCTGGGCTTCTTTCAATCCGAGGGCCGGCTGGCCAGACCGCATCCGGGCCTCGGCCGCCAGCACAACGGCCCTGAACGGCGTGACGACCTCCACATAGTCCACCGGCGCGACCCCAACCGGAACCCGGTATTCCGCATGGAATCGTTGTCGCGTGGTCCCGGAACGGTCGTGACCGATCGCCAGCGCATCTCCCAGGGCCATGGTGTCTAGACCTGACCCCGCCTGCACCCAGGAGCCGACAATTGTGGCGGTGAGCAGAACGGCAAGCTGAATCCGCATGGAGCCGTAGTAGTATGCGTGCTTTCCCATCCTCACAGCGAGGCACCGAATGGCACACACGGACGACCCGGGTGGCACGGTCTCCCGGCGAGATTTCTTCAGGACTGTCGGCGCGAGCTCTCTGGCGACGGGTGTTCTGGCTGCGGTCGAGACCGAGGCGCAGGTCGCCGGTCCGGCTCTCATCGGGCCCGGCGAGACCCCTGTTTCCCTGACCATCAATGGTCGGGTTCACAAGCTGATGCTCGAACCTCGCGTGACGCTGCTCGACGCCGCTCGCATGCATGCCGGTCTGACCGGCAACAAGCGGGTGTGCGACCGGGGCACCTGCGGGGCCTGCACGATGATTGTGGATGGACGCACGGTCTATTCGTGCTCCACGCTGGCCATCGAGGTACAGGGCAAGCAGATTCGCAGCGTGGAAGGCCTGTCGAAGAACGGGGCCCTGCATCCCGTTCAGGAGGCCTTCTGCGCCGCAGATGCCATGATGTGCGGGTTCTGCACGCCCGGATTCGTGGTTGCCACCGTAGCCCTCCACGAGAAGTTCCCCAACCCGACCGAGGCTCAGGCGCGCCGCGAGTTGAACGGCAACGTCTGCCGGTGCGGCACCTTCAACCGCGTGCTTGAAGCGGCACTCAAGGGCGGCAAGGGCGGCAGGGCGCGGGCATCGGTCGAGATGGGCGGAAACGAGGTGGTCCGTGGCTAACGAGCAGATGCCGACCGCACCACCCCCGCAGCCGGTGGGCGAGAACGCGAAGAAGTATGCCTGGCCGGTTCCACCGGCCAAAACGGACCTGCTGAGCACGTCTGTCAGGCGTCTTGACGGACCGGCAAAAGCCGCAGGGACAGCGAAGTACACCTTCGACATCGTTCGACCCGGGATGCTGTATGCGAGAACCGTCAGGTCACCGCATGCTCATGCCAGGGTGGTGGCCATCGACACCTCGGCCGCCAAGAGCGCACCGGGCGTGAAGTCCGTCGTCATCTGGAAGGACCCGGGTGGCGAGGTGATGTATCAGGGCGACGTGGTGCTGGCCCTGGCGGCCGACACCGAGGACCACGCACGCGATGCCGCCCGCCTGGTCAAGGTGACGTACGAGACCCTGCCGCACTTCTCCCGCGAAGAGAAGTCCATGGCGTCTGGCGCCACGAAGGTGTTTGCCGCTGGCAACACGAAGGAAGGCCAGACGCAGGAGACAGGCAATCTCGAGGCCGGATTCAAGGCCGCCGCCCACGTGGTGGAGGCGACCTACGCCACGCAGGTCATTACGCACGTCTGCCTCGAGAGCCATGGCGCGGTGTGCGAGTGGAGCGGCGACAAGGTGACGGCCTGGGTGTCGACGCAGGGTGTCCATGCCACGCGTCAGCAGCTCGCGGCAGCGCTGAAGATTCCCGAAACCAATGTGCGGGTGATCTGCGAGTACATGGGCGGTGGCTTTGGCAGCAAGGTCGCGGCTGATGCACCCATCGTGCTGGCGGCGCGCCTCGCGAAGGACGCCGGGCGGCCAGTGAAGCTGATGCTCGACCGGAAGGAAGAGCATCTCGACACGGGCAATCGGCCCTCGGCCTTCTCGCAGATCCGGGCAGGCGTGTCGGCCGACGGCAAGTTGACGGCCTTCGACGGAAAGACGTGGGGCACCGGCGGCGCCGGTCAGGGCGCCAATTTCCCCCTGCCCTACATTTACCAGTTCCCGAACCGTCGCCGGAGCCACGTGGATGTCTTCATCAACGCCGGCAACCAGCGCCCGATGCGGGCACCGGGCCATCCGCAGGGGTGCTTCGCCACCGAAGTCCTGATGGATGAGCTGGCAGACCTGGTGAAGATGGACCCGCTGGACTTCCGTCTGAAGAACCTGCCACCGCAGGCCCCGGACGCCATGTGGCCGGAGTACTACCGGATCGGCGCCAAGGCGTTCGGCTGGGAGAAGCGGCATCCGACAGGAGACACCACACCCGGTCCGATCAAGCGCGGCATGGGGCTCTCCGCGTGCCAGTGGGGCGGGGGCGGACGTGCCGGCAACGCACACGTCGACATCACGCCGGATGGCTCTGTCGTGGTGAAGTGCGGGACGCAGGATCTGGGTACCGGCACGCGCACCCTCCTGCCCATCATTGCGGGCGAAACCCTGGGCCTGCCGGTCAGCGCCATCAAGGGCGAGATTGGCGACTCCAATCTGCCGTTTGCAGGGGTGTCTGGCGGCAGCACGGCTACGGCCGGCATTGCACCCGCCATCCGCATTGCGGCCGGCAAGGCGCGCGATGCGCTGTTTGCACGGGTGGCACCAACCCTCGGCGTCGAACCCTCGGCGCTGGCGGTGGGTGGCAGCAAGGTGTTCGTCAAAGCCACACCATCGAAATTCTTGACGTGGAAGGCCGCCTGCAAACTGCTCGGCACCGAACCCATCTCGGTTGATGGCACGTGGGAACCCGGGCTCTCGAGCGTGAACTCGAGCGGTGTGCAGTTCGCGGAGGTGGAGGTCGACATCGAGACGGGCATCACCAGGGTGCTGCGCGTCCTTGCCCTGCAGGACTGCGGCCTCGTCGTGGACAAGCTCACGGCCGAAAGCCAGGTCTACGGGGGTGTCATCAGCTCCATCAATTTCGCACTGTTCGAGGATCGTCTCCTTGACCACAACACCGGCCAGATGGTGAATCCGAACATGGAGCACTACCTGCTTGCCAGCATGTCCGATGTTCCAAAGGTCGAGGTGATGCTGATGAATCAGCCCGAGCGGGGCATCATCGGCATCGGCGAGCCGCCCACGGTGCCGACGGCCTCGGCCATCGCCAACGCGGTCCGCAATGCAACAGGCGCCACCATCCGGAGTCTGCCGTTGCACCCGCACCGGGTGCTGGCGGCGCTCACGCAGGCCGGCAAGGGAGGAAGCAGGGCATGAAGGCCTTTGGCTACGTCAATCCGACGAACGAGAAGGATGCCATCGCGGCCCTGCGCGCAGGCGGCATCGTACGGCCAATCGGCGGCGGGCAGGATCTGCTGGCCCGGATGAAGGACTATCTCGACCAGCCGGACACGCTCGTCAACGTGAAGGGGGCGCTCGACGCCAAAGTGACGGCTCTTCCCGGTGGCGGTCTGACCATCGGCGCCGCCATGAAGCTTGTCGACCTGAGTGAACACCCGCAGGTACTCAAGCTGTTTCCTGCCGTTGCAGATGCAGCCGCCCGGGTTGGCTCTCCCCAGATTCGCCACCAGGGCACGGTGGGCGGAAACCTGAATCAGCGCCCGCGGTGCTGGTACTTCCGCCAGGAAGAGTTCGTCTGCTTCAAGAAGGGCGGCAATCGCTGTTTTGCCACTGACGGCGAGAACCAGTACCACTCGATCTTCGGCAACGATGGACCGAGCAAGATCGTGCACCCGTCCAGTCTGGCGGTGCCGTTCGTCGCCTATGGCGCCATGTTCCGCGTGGTGGGACCGAACGGTGCACGGGAAGTACCGGCGGCAGAGTACTTCACGCTGCCGAGCATGCAGACGGTCCGCAAGGAGAACGTGCTTGGCGACGACGAACTGCTGACGCACGTCACACTGCAGGCGCCTGGCGCAGTGAAGAGCGGCCACTACGAGGTGCGCTTCAAGGAATCGCGCGACTGGCCCATGGCGTTTGCGACGGTGGTGCTGTCGATGACCGGTGGAACCGTGGGCGCCGCACGCGTGGTGCTGGGAGCGGTGGCACCCATCCCCTGGCGTTCTCCGGAGGCAGAGCGGGCACTCGTGGGCAAGCCGCTGAACGATGCGACGGCCAGCGCGGCGGCTGAGGCGGCTGTCACGGGTGCACGCGCCCTGAGCGGCAATGCCTACAAGATCCAGATCACGAAGACGGCCGTGAAGCGGGCCATTCTTCAGGCGGCGGGCATCAAGGCGGTCTAGCCACGGCCCTGCGGGGCTGGACAGATTGGGGACAGGACCATGCACCATCCAGACGCACCGAATGTCGTGCCAGGGGTTCACTGCGAGCACATCCGCCACAAGGCGATGTATGTGATGTCAGTGCCGAATCCCCAGGCTCTCCGCTTCTATGACCCGTACGACACGGCGTCGTACTGGTGCTCGGAAACCACCAGTGCCTTCGGGCCGGACGGCCATCCCGTTCGCCCCGACTGCTGCCTGTCTGGTCGCGGTTGCTGTCGCGAATAAGTCGACGTCGTCCTGGGTACTGACTGAGAGACATTTCCGTCCGATCTCGCTCTGCCCGGCGAGGTCGCGTTACACTGCGGTATTGAGGTGGCCATGAAGCAGATTGCCCTAGTCGTGACGTTGCTCGGACTCGCGGCGGCTCCGATGCTGGCTGGAAGCAGCAAAGGGTCAGGAACCGGTCTCTATGCCGAGGCCAGGACCGCTGAAGTGTTTGCCGGTGGATGCATCATGAACAGTGAGGCTGGTACCGCTGGCAGGCAGGCCGTGCTGGCCTGGAAGGTCGGCCGTGGCAGCTTTGGCGGCATCACGCTGGACGACCTGTCGGTCGTCGCCGCTGTCGCTGGAAACTCGAACCTCGGCCTCCAGGAGATTGGCGGCAACCGCCCGGACACCAGGGCGGCCATCTATGTCGATCAGCGCGCGACGCCAGCCCAGCGGCTGGCGCTGGTGGCCATGGCCAATGAGCTGTCACACGGGGTGGTGAGCACCGTGATGGACATTGTCCCGACCGACATCCAGTTCACCGAGAACAGCGAAGCCGTGACGGTGAATGCCGGCCAGGTGGCACTGAGCGTCAACAAGCACATCGATCACGATGTGAGCTGTGGCGCGATGCAGTGGTTCCACCCGCTGGCATCAACCAGCACCGCCACCATCGGCTATGCTGCGCAGCACAAGTTCACCGGAACCTCGCTGGGCACACGCTGGAGCGACCCGAACAAGAAGTCCGCGTTCTTCGGCACCTTCAGCTACTAGCGCTCCCGTGTGCGCCGTACACGACAAAGGCCGGCTCTCGCCGGCCTTTGCCGTTTCAGGCGTTGTGCGTGCGTCGCGCGTCAGCCCAGAGCGTTTTCGCGAAGTGCCGCGGTGCGCAACATGAGACGAAGGCGACCACGCTCGTCCGCAGCGACAAATCCGGTCTCGAGGCCGTGCTCCACAGCCTTCTTCCACCGGTCCGCGAAACGATACCGGACCGTCTCTGGCAACAGCAGAATCGACAGTTCTTCGGCGGAACGATACGCCCGACGACGGGTCGAGCGTTCCCGGTCTGACATCGGTTCCCACAACACAGGTCCCTCAGCCCGTCGAGCCAGACACATGAGGCTCGAATCGCGGCTGCCCATGTAGACCACCTCGAACCCGTTGGCGTTCAGGGCCCGCACGAAGCTCTCGCGATTGAAGGCCTGCACGTGGAACGCATTCAGGGTGTTGAACATCGACTTGTCGTGTTCAAGAAACTCTTCTTCGAGCGGCTCATTGTAGAAGTAGACATGACCGCCCGGGCGCAGAGCCGCATGCACGGTGGCCAGATACTCGCGAGGCCGCACGGTGTGCGTGATCATGTGGTTCGACAGGATGAGATCGAAGGTCCCCTCATACCCCACGTGGAAGTGATCGAAGTCGAGCGCCGCGTCCGAGGGAATGCCGTACACCTCCTGAATCAGGAAGCGCTGGCTCGGGAACATCGGGATGGCAAACGTCTCGGCCTTCCAGATGCGCTGGAGCCCGGCCAGGTTCGAGCCAAGCCGGGAACGAATCTCCAGCACACGCGGCGCCGACAGATTCAGCAGGGACCCGAGGATCTCCAGATGACGGCTGTTCGACAATCGGTCGGCCTGGAGCTGCCAGAGGTGGTCCTTCCGGGAGGCGCCGTCATGTTCCGAGACAAACACGCCTTTCGACGCCAGCTCGCGCAGGCGAGCCTTGCCCGCGTCGTCCAGGTCATACGAGTTCAGCACAATCTTGCCGGCCCGCTTGCTGCCGGGGCCGGTGCGCCCGAGCGACTCTTCGAAGTGCTGGAGCAACCAGGCGAAGCGCGCGCCAGCGGGGCGGCGCGCCGCGAAGACGACGCCGCACTGGTGACACAGCGAGTAGTTGTAATCAGCCGCGGCGGCATCCGGCATCCGCGGCATGGTGATCATCTTGTTGAAGCGGCACACCGGCGTGAAGGTCTGGCAGCCGCACACCGGGCAGGCGCCCAGCTTCAGCACGGTCTGCGTGGGACACCCCTGCAGTGGTTCGGTGGCGTCTGGCGCAGGTGGCTGAGCGGACACCTCCACCGGCAATTCGCGACGGAAGGCCGAGCGCTCGTCCTTCGAGGCCACCCGTGCACCGGAAGTCTGCCGTAGCGCAGTGAGGGACTGCGTCAGCTGGCCGACCTGGGTCTCCAGCCGCGCCTGCCGCTCGGCAAGAGGTTGCAAACCCCGCTTCTCGAGCTGATCAAGCCGCTTCTCGAGCATGTCGCCGAGTCGGTCGAGGCGCCGAAGCGTCAGAAACGGTGCGCCCAGAACCCGGGCTGCACGCTGAAGAATGTTGGACATGTGATGCGTCTGGCAGAGCCGAATCAGGCGGCGACGCCGACACGCTCCAGAATGGCCGCCAGCGTGCCAGCCGCATTCGAGAGCGGCAGGTTGCTGATGTAGAAGTGGCGGACGCCGAGGTCCATGCAGGCGCGCAGCGTCCTGGCGCAGATATCCACGGGCGTCGCACCGGCAGCGAACTCGTCGATGAGCCCCTTCACCGGTACCGGCAGGAAGTTGGACAGGGTTTCAAGCGTGCGCGCATTGGCGCTGCGGTAGTAGAAGACGCCGAACATGCCAGGTATCCCGACACCGCGGCGGCGCGCCTCGCCGAGGAAGCGCTCGAGCGGTTGCGGGTTGAGGTGGCTCACGATCTGGGTCAGATAGAACTCGCCGTTGAAGTGAGGGTCCAGGAGATAGTCGACCTGGGTTGCGGCATCGCTCTGCGGATTCGCCCAGCCGCCCAGCGCCACTCCGGGCACACGGCTCCTGATGTCGCGTCGCAGCTCCCAGGCATGGTCGACACATCGGGCCCGCCCGACCGAGCGGTCGCCTCCGAGCACGACGAGCGACGAGAAGCCATGCTGCCCGGCCTGCTCCGCGTAGCTCAGACAGTACTCATGCGAGTGCTTCGTGGTGAGGAACGGGACGATGCCGTCCCGTGGCACATCCAGGCCGAGGTTGCTGACCAGATGACGGAGGTTGTTCTCTTCCTGCATGCCGACCGCGCTGTCGGTGAGACAGACCCGCACGCCCTGCCGCGCCAGATCCCGCACGGCATGGTACATATCGATCCAGGCATCCATGCCTTCGAGCGAACCCAGTTCGGCCCTCGGAGGACGGAGCTCGGCAGCAATCACACTGGAGTTCCCTCTCAGGGCCTCAAGCAGCGGGGCGGTCACGGCTGCGACACCCGTGCCGGCGTCAGAGGCGCCAGGCCTGCGGTCGTGAGGATGAAGTCAAACATCAGTTGATATTGGTGTTTCCGTTGATACGGGTCGGCCACCCCGTGGGTCGCCTTGGGATATAGCATCATCTCGAATGGCTTGCCGGCCTGCTGCAGGGCCAGCACGAACTGCTCCGTGTTCTGCAGGTGAACATTGTCATCCGTCGAGCCATGAATCAACAGCGGTCGCCCGTGGAGCGCCGAAGCCGCCTTCGCCGGAGCGGTTCGGGCATAGCCGTCAGGATTGCGGCTCGGCAGCTTCATGTACCGTTCCGTGTAGATGGAATCGTAGTTCTTCCAGTCTGTGACCGGGGCGCCAATCACCGCCCCGGCGAAGCTGGTGCTATGGGTGAGCGCATAGGCTGACTGAAAGCCCCCGTAGCTCCACCCGCCAATCAGGATGCGCGCCGGGTCTACCCACGACTGGGCCTTGAGCCAGGCCACCCCGTCGTCAATGTCCTGCTGCTCGACCTCGCCCAGCCGGCCATAGATGGGCCACTGCGACTCGGCGCCCTTGCCGCTGGCACTGCGGTTGTCCAGTACCCAGACCACCACTCCGCGCTGCGCCAGCAGCTGGAGGAACAGGTGATCAGGCCCACGCCAGGCGTTGAGTACGCTCTGGGCGCCAGGTCCTCCGTAGGTGTCCTGATACACCGGGTATCGGCGTGAGGGATCGAAGCCTGGCGGCTTGATCAGCATCGCCTCCATGACAAAGCCGTCCCGGGACTTCACCTGCAGGAATTCCGGAGTCTGGAGGGCGAACTCCTCCAGCGCCGGGACCACATTGCGATCAATCACCCTGAGCTCGGCCCCGTCGGCGTCATGCAGCCTGACCTGCGTCGGGGTGCTGATGTCGCTGCGCAACCCGATGTACCGGGTCAGCCGGGGACTGAAGGTGGCCCGGTGCCTCCCGGCCGTCGTCGAGAGCCGGGTCAAGCCGCTGCCATCGAGCGCGACCCGGTAGAGGTCCTGCCCGATGGGCGAGCGCTCGGTGCCGGCGAAGAAGACGCGACCGGCCGCATCGACCCCATGCAAGGCGCGCACATCCCAACGTCCGGTGGTCACGGCGCCGAGCAACTGGCCGTCGGCACGGTACCGATAGATGTGGCGGAATCCAGTGCGGTCGCTGGTCCAGAGAAATGTGCCGTCTGCGAGCCACAGCGGGGGTTCCTGGGCGTCAACCCAGGCTGGCGTGGTCTCACGGAACAGCCGGCGGGGCGTTGTGCCCAGGGCCGTCACGGCATTCAGGTCCAACCAGGTCTGTTCCCGGTCCTGAACCTCGTAGACAAGCTGCCGGCTGTCAGCCGACCAGCCCACGCCGACGATCAGGATCTCGGTGGCGCCATAGCCCCGCAGGTCCACCCAGCGTGACCGGCCGCTCGAGGCCTCTGCCACGCCGAGCCGGACCAGGGGGTTGGGGTCGCCAGCCTTGGGATAGGGCACCAGTTCGGCAACGGGATGGAGCGCCGTCTGGTCGACCAGGGGATACACAGGCACCTGCTGGTCATCCAGACGCAGGAAGGCCAGTCGGGTTGAGTCAGGACTCCACCAGTAGGCCCGGAAGGTGCCGCGCCCGAAGATCTCTTCCTGATAGACCCAGTCCAGCATCCCGTTGAAGACCCGGGCAGCGCCGTCCTTCGTGATGGCGCGCGCCTTCGGACGGTCGACATCCACCACGAAGAGGTTCTGCTGCCGGACAAAGGCCACGCGGCGTCCATCCGGACTGAACGTCGCCTCGGTCTCGGCCTCAGGTGTTCGCGTCAGGCGCGTCAGGCGCCTGGTCGCGAGCTGGTAATGGAACAGATCATCAGCGGCCGTGACCAGCACAGCGCGGTGCGCGGCATCGAACAGGACCTGGCGCCTTGCTCCGGCCGTCGCGGCGGCGGCATCGACACCTGGCTCGGCCGCCAGAGCGGCCCGGAGGTCCGCGCCTCGGAGCAGCACGGTTGCCTCGCCGGTCGCCGCGGTAACGCGCAACCACTCCGTGCCATCCGCGCCACTCCGGGTCGCTAGGTAGGCATCCTCGTCGAGCCACGAGAGGCCGGTCTGCGGACGTCCGCTGAAGTCGACTCGCGTGACCGGATCGAAGAGGGCATCCAGCGTCAGGGGGCGCTCGCCCGCCTGCACTCCGGCCGCGAACAGCGCGAGTCCGACGACGGCCCCGGTACAGAGGCGCACGCGCAGCATCTCCGAAGCTTAACAAAGTATCGTAGTGGTGTGGCTGAACTGACCTTCCTTGGCGCGGCGCGCACCGTGACCGGTTCGAAGTATCTGCTCGAGGTGAACGGCACCAGGGTGCTGTTTGACTGTGGCCTCTTCCAGGGTCTGAAAGAGCTGCGACTCCGGAACTGGGATGACTTCCCGGTCACGCCGGCCTCCATCAATACCGTCGTGCTCACGCATGCCCATCTCGACCATGTCGGCTACCTGCCGCGGCTGGTCGCGCAGGGCTTTCGGGGTCGCGCCTTCTGCACCTCCGGCACAGCGGACCTGTGCCGCGTGGTCCTGCCAGATGCCGGCCGGATTCAGGAAGAGGACGCGCGGCAGGCCAATCGTCACGGTTTCTCGAAACACTCGCCGGCCCTGCCGCTCTACACCGAGGTCGACGCCCATCGGGCACTCACCCACCTGCAGCCGGTCGGGTACGAGCGGGCGTTCGAGGTGGCACCCGGCGTGACGGTCGAATTCTTCCAGGCTGGCCACCTCCTTGGTTCCAGCTTCGTCCTGGTCACGCTGGACAGTGGCAAGCGGCTGCTCTTCGGCGGCGACCTCGGCCGCTACGGTCGCCCGGTGCTGCCAGACCCTGGCCCGGCACGGGCGGCGGATGTGGCGCTCGTGGAGTCCACCTATGGCGATCGGGACCACGACCCGGACGATGAGGGGCGCGGCCTGGCCGAGGTCATCACCAGGACGGCCGAGCGGGACGGCAAGCTCATCATTCCGGCGTTTGCCATCGGGCGCGTCGAGGAGTTGCTCTACTGGATCCGGAAGCTGGAAGAGGCGCGCGCCATTCCGGTGTTGCCGGTTTTCGTGGACAGCCCGATGGCCGCCGAGGCTCTCAAGTTCTATGCGGCACGTACGTCCGAACTGGACGACGACATTCGTCCGGGCTCGAAACAGATGCGTGCCTTTGCCACGCAGCGCTTCCAGGTGGTGGCTTCGCCCCAGCAGTCCAAGGAACTCACCTCCAGCCGAAAGCCGGCCATCATCCTGTCGTCCAGCGGCATGGCGACAGGCGGCCGGGTCTTGCACCACATGGCCGCGGCGTTGCCGAACCCTCGCAACACCGTCCTGTTCGTGGGCTATCAGGCGGCCGGCACCAGGGGACGCAAGCTGCTCGATGGCGCGACAGAGGTGAAGATCCACGGCGAGCTGATTCCGGTCCACGCCGAGATTGCCCGCATCGACTCCATGTCGGCTCACGCCGATCGTGGCGAGATCCTGCGATGGCTGCGCACCTTTCCGACGCCACCCGCGAAGCTCTTCCTCGTGCATGGCGAGCCGGAACCCATGGATGCCCTCAGGCAGACCATCAAGGATGAGCTGGGATGGGACGCAGCCACTCCGGCGCATCTGGACACCGTGACGCTCTGACAGCCGCCGCATGACCCAGCGCTTCTGCACGCTGTTTGACGCGCGGTATCTGGCCAGGGGGCTGACGCTATACCGGTCCCTGCAGCGGACCTGCCCGGATTTCCATCTCTATGTGTTCGCCTTCGACGAGGTCACCCGTGTCTGCCTGACCGCGATGGCCTTGCCACAGCTGACCGTGGTCACCTTGGCGGACTTCGAGGACGCGGACCTGCGGCGCGTGAAGCCTTCGCGCAGTGCGGGTGAGTACTGCTGGACGGCAACGCCATCCGCCCTGCTGTATTGCCTGCGGACCTTCAATCTCGACCACTGCACCTACGTCGACGCCGACCTCTGCTTCTATGCCGATCCAGGCTGCCTTCTGGAGGAAATGGGCGACGCCTCTGTCCTGATCACGCCGCATCGGTTCAGGTCCGACTTTGACCTGTCTGACGCCTACGGCGTCTACTGCGTCCAGTACCTCACCGTCAGACATGACGCCAGAGGCCTGGCGGTGCTGGTGTGGTGGCGCACCGCCTGTCTGGCCTGGTGCTTCAACCGCTGCGAAGATGGCCGCTTCGGCGACCAGAAGTATCTCGACGACTGGGTTGACCGGTTCCCCGGTGTTCACGCGCTTGTGCATCCCGGCGGCGGCGTGGCGCCCTGGAATCTGCAGCAACTCGACCTGACCAGGACAGACAGCGGATTTCAGGTCCTGGATCGGGCGAGTCACCGGCGCGGGCCTCTGGTCTTCTTCCACTTCCATGGCCTCCGTGTATTCCCCGGGCACACCGTGGAGCTGACGCACCGGGAATACGGGGTGCCGGACGAATGGCACCGTGGCATCTACGTTCCGTACATTCGCCAGCTCATGGCTGCCGCCCATGACGCCGGACTGCCGTCGCTGGAGGGGCCGGCGCCTTCCCGGCTTCAGCAGGCGCTGCGGGTCACCGCGGCGAACGCCAGGGGTGCGGTCGGTGTACTGCTGGGTCGGCGCCCCACGTTTCACCGCGTCTTCAATCACATCCACTCATTCGACGGATTCGCCTGACCTGCCTTGTGGAGCGGCACCCGCGTTACGATCGCGGACATGCACACACATCCGCCCGCTCACGAGCCCAGACTCCCGGACGCCGCCCCCCGGCGTTACCTCCTGGAGCAGGTGGAGGACGCGGCGGTCGTCCAGGTGT
>JAKFYA010000036.1 GCA_021731095.1 Acidobacteriota bacterium
GCGCAGCCAGGGACGAGAGCCTGACCGCGCGGGCCCGCACCGAGCTGGCCGCCACCGAGGCGCTCAGGCGGTAAGGGCGTCGCGGGTCCTCACACGGCCAGCCGGTTCAAGGCCAGCCTGCCCCGTTGTGCAAGTTCCGGACAAAAAAAATGGCCCGGCTTTCGCCGGGCCTCACAAAGACGCTTTGGGGGCCTAGTCATCCTCCCGCGCGTTCCCACTGCATGTTTTTGTCGGCCCGGTGGGCCAGCGCCGACATACCTGTAGGTAAAGCAAGCGCCATGCCCTGCCAGGTCGGCCCGATAGGGGTGGCGACGTGCAGAAACAGGCCTGTTTTTGATGGGGAGGAAGAGGCCGGAACAAGAATGATCCGGCCGCTTGGATTGATGGCCTCGCCGAACTCCGGAAACTTGGTGTCCGGAGCCTCAGTGCTGACGGGGCTCGACCTGCTTGAGGGCGTCGTCGATCAGCCGGGCGTTGTCTTCCTTCGACAGATTGCGACCAATCAGCTTGGACGCAATGGCAATCGACAGGTCCACCGCTTCGTGGCGAATCTGCTCGATGGCCCGACCCGTCTCGAGCTGAATCTGCCGTTCGGCGTTGCGAACGATGGCAGCCGCCTCCGTCCTCGCCTCCTGCTTCAACTCTTCCTTCAGCCGCTCCGCATCGGCGCGGCTTCTCGTCACGATCGCATCGGCTTCCTGACGAGCCGCCGCAATCATCTGCGCCGACTCCTTGTTCAGCCGCTCCAGCTCCTGACGAGCCTTCTGGGCGTCTTCAAGCGACTTGCGAATCGTCTCCTCACGGCTCTCGAGCATCTCGAGGATCGGCTTCCACGCAAACTTCGCGAGCAGACCGAACAGCACGAGAAACGTGAGGATGGTCCAGATATAGAGCCCGGGATCCGGCTGGACCAATGGGTTGTTCATGACGAGCGTCCTTTCGAGATGAGCTCTCTAGCCGTGACGACTACTTGAGCAGGACGACGAGCAGCACGAACACTTCGGCGAGAATCGCAACGCCTTCGAGCAGGAACAGCGGGAGGTTGACAGCGCCCGTGATCTGCGCGGCCGCACCAGGCTGCCGACCGATGCTCTCGGCCGCGGCGGCCGCCAGCTTGCCAATGCCAAGACCCGCACCGATGACAATGCCGCTCAGCCCCAGGGCTGCACCGAAGTAGTGCAGATTTTCCATTGCTTCAATCCTCCGTTTAGTGATGAACGTGAATGGCCATGCCGATAAACACAGCCGTCAGCAGCGTAAAGACGTAGGCCTGCACGGCCACGACAATGATTTCGAGCGCCGAAATCCCCACCGAGAGCGGCACCGACACGGCGACGCCCACCCCAATGCCCGCGACCGCCGTGCCGAACATTTCGGCGAACAGGAAGACGAAGGAGAGGATGGCGAGGATGGCAATGTGACCGCCCGTCATGTTGGCCGCAAGACGCATGGTGAGCGCGAACGGCTTGACGAACATGCCCATGATTTCAATGGGGATCAGGATGATGTAGACCGGCCAGGCCAGGCCGTGCGGGACCAGGTTCTTCCAGTGGTTGATGAACCCGTGGGCCTGGGTGCCGGCGATGATGATGGCGAAGAAGGTGATGGTCGCCAGCGCCGCCGTCACGTTGTAATTCGCCGTGGCGGTGGTGCCGCCGTGCACGACGCTCGCGAGGAACGAGCCGTGCTCCGGGTGAATGACGTAGTGATTCAGCAGGGCCACCACATCGAACACCGGAATCAGACCAATGGCGTTCGCAAAGAAGATGAACACGAACATCGTGAGCAGCATCGGCGTCCACATGCCGACGCGCTTCTTGCCGATGTTCGGAATGACGATGGCATCGCGCATGGCCTCGACGCCGTACTCCAGCATGCCGTAGCCGCCGGTTGGCACCTGGCTCTTCTTGGCCACCTGGCGTCGGACGAGCCAGGTGATGAACACGAACGAGAAGGCCGCCACCAGCCACAGCATGAAGACGTGCTTGGTGACCGACATGTCGATGCCGAACACGTGCGGCAGGTGAATCAGCGGATGGTCGGTCGAGCTGTTGGAAACGTGCTCGATGATCGTGGTCCCCGCGTCGAATCCTTCCTTGGCGGACTCGGCCCCGTGTTCTGCGGCAGCGGCCGCATGTTCGACGGCCGACGCGGCATGCTCCGCGGCGGCGGCGTCTGCGGCCGCTTCGGAATCGTGAGGTTGAAACATCATCTCGTCACAGTTGCGTCAGGCGCCGGCCGCAGCAGCAGTTGCCGCAAGGCCAGCGCTTCGGTCAGGTACAGCGCCACGAAGGCACCGGTGAAGCTGAGCATGAACGGCACCGGAGACACCCGGAGGCCTTTCAGCGCCACCACCACAAACCCGCCGAAAAATACCACTTTCACACCGAACGCCTTCACCATCAGCGGCGTCAGGCGCTGCGGGTCCTGCCGATAGGCCCGCTCGGTCAGCAGCCAGGTTGCCCCGGTTGCCAGCAGCGGCGCCAGAAGGCCCAGTGCCACCGGCACTCGCACCGCGTTTCCGAACCACCAGGTGGCCGCACCACCCGCCACGAGGCAGGCCACGGTCATCCAGAGCACCAGCCTCACCGCGGCCACACAATCTTTGCCAACTCGTAGAACCCCACCACGATGCCCAGCAGCAGGCCACCGAGCAGGAACCACGGGGGCGTTCCCAGCCATTTATCAAGGGCGTATCCGCCCCCGCCACACACACCGATGGCCCCAATCAGAACGTAACCGATTGAGGTTGCCGGACCCGAGCGCCGCAGATTCTCCTGAAGAAACTGCAGGGAGCGTCCGGTGGTCGCGCTGCTCCGGTCGTCGTCAGGCGCCTTGGTCAGACAGGCCCCCGGACCAACCAGAACGGACCGGCGCGCCAGGAATGCACAGGCATGACGTCACCGCGAGCTGGCTGAATACAAACAAGCAATGATACCAGACGGCTCACTTGCAGGGCAATGCGCGCATCGGTCAGGGCATCTGCGCCAGCACCCCGAGTGCGCGGGCCGACACCTCGGCCAGGTCGAAGAGCGGCCGGGGATAGAGGCCAAGTCCCAGCGTGCCGGCCAGCGCCAGGGCCACCGTGGCGGCCAGCACCGGCACCAGCACCGGGGTCGAACCGACTGGCTCGTGCTTCAGGAACATGAACGTCACCACGCGCAGGTAGTAGTAGAGCGACAGGACGCTGTTCAGCACACCGATGACGGCCAGCCAGACATAGCCCGACTCGACGGCCGCACCGAACAGCCAGAGCTTGCCCATGAAGCCGGCCGTGGGCGGGATGCCACCCAGCGACAGGAGGAAGAACAGCATAGCCAGGGCCGCAGCGGGGTTGCGACCGTACAGCCCGTTGAAGTCCTTGAGTTCGTCGCCGATGGAGTCCTTCCGTCGCAACAGGACCACGACGGCAAAGGCTCCCATCTGCATGAACACGTAGACGGCCAGGTAGACAAGCGTGGCGGTCACGCCGCGGACCGAGCCAGCCACCACCCCGATCAGCAGGTAGCCGGCGTGGGCCACGGACGAATAGGCCAGCATGCGCTTCACGTTGCTCTGGGTGAGGGCGGCGAGATTGCCAACGGTCATCGAGAGGACGGAGAGCACATAGAACAGGGTTCGCCACTCGTCGCTCACCGAGGGAAGGCCTTCGACGAAGAGGCGGAGCAACATGGCGAAGGACGCGGCCTTGGAGCCCACCGACAGAAACGCCGTGATGGGTGTCGGGGCGCCTTCATAGACATCGGGCGCCCACATGTGGAAGGGCACGGCGGCAATCTTGAACCCGACTCCCGCCACAATCAGCCCCACGGCCAGCAGCAGCACGGACCGATCCACCGGGGCGGCTCCACCAAGCACCGTGGCGATGGCCCCGAGACTCGTGGAGCCGGTCAGCGCGTACAGCAGCGACATCCCGTACAGCAGAATGCCGAGCGAAAACGCACCCAGCAGGAAGTACTTCACCGCCGCCTCGTTCGACCGCTCGCTCGGCTTCAGGAATCCCACGAGGATGTAGAACGCGATGGCCATCGTTTCGAGGCCCACGACGATGGTGACCAGTTCTGCGCCGCTGGCCATCACCATCATGCCGAGGGTGGCCGCCAGTAACAGGAAGCAATAGGCGCCGACGGGCGTGTTTTCGGCCTCGAGGTACGGCCCGGACATCAGCAGCGCCAGCGCCGCAGCCCCCAGGACGACCAGCTTGAAGAAGATGCCGAAGGCGTCGATGGTCAGCAGCCCACGCGCGACGGTCGCGTGCGGATTTCCCACGGCCACCATCGCCCCGACCGTCGCCGCCAGCACCCCGACCGACAGCAGCGTCACCGTGTTGCGCCGCTCACGCGGCACGAACAGGTCGGCCATCAGGACCAGCATGGCGCCCAGCGCCAGCACGATCTCCGGGAGGATGTTGAACAGGTCGGCAGCGGACAGGCCGGGGGGCATCAGTGCTGCGCTCCCCCGGCGGCGGGTGTCGTCGTGGTGTCCGCGCAGGGCGCGGACCCGAAGGCGGCAATGCCGGCCGCACCGGCGTCTGCCGCCGAGGCGGAATCCGGCCTGGACTCTTTCGGCACCGCTGTCGCGCCGCAGTCCGCGCCGGGCGCGTGGTTGTGCCCCTCATGACCAGGCTCATCGGCCGAGTGGTCATGGCCGTCACCGGCCGAGTGCGCCTGGCCGTCATGGGTGGCGTGGCCCCCCGTCGTGCTGTGAGCGGCCGCCGGTGACGGGCTGCCGGCCACCGGCGCCGGTGCCGCGTACCGCGTGTTCACGCGCTCGACCAGGCGGGTGACCGACGGCTCGATCCGCCGCAGGAACGGCGACGGATACAGGCCGATCCAGAACGCCAGGATGACAAGCGGCACGAAGGTGAGCACCTCGCGGAGGCCCATGTCCTCAAGGTGCGTGTTCTTCGGATTCTCGATCTCGCCGAACATCGTGCGCTGGTAGAGCCACAGCATGTAGGCGGCGCCCAGGACGATGCCGGACGCGGCCGCAGCCGCCCACCAGCCGTTCACGCCAAACACGCCCTGCAGGATCAGCAGTTCGCCGATGAAGCCGTTCAGCGCCGGCAATCCGATGGAGGACATCGTCATCAGCAGGAAGATGCCGGCATAGATGGGCATCACCTTCGACAGTCCGCCGTACTCCGAAATCTCGCGCGTGTGACGCCGCTCGTACACCACACCCACCAGCAGGAACAGCGCGCCGGTCGAGATGCCGTGGTTGAGCTGCTGGATGATGCTGCCGGTAATCCCCACCGGGTTCAGCGCAAAGAGACCCAGCATCACCATGCCCATGTGGCTGACGCTGGAATAGGCGACCAGCCGCTTCCAGTCCCGCTGGGCCAGGGCCACCAGGGCCCCGTAGACGATGCCGACAATGGCCAACCCGGCCACCAGCGGCACAAACGTGCGCGTGGCCTCTGGCAGCATCGGCAGGCTGAAGCGGATGAATCCGTAGGTGCCCATCTTCAGCAGCACAGCGGCGAGAATGACCGACCCGGCCGTCGGCGCATCGGTGTGCGCGTCGGGCAGCCAGGTGTGGAACGGGAACATCGGCACCTTGATGGCGAACCCAAGGAAGAACGCCAGGAACACCCACCACTGGAGGTCGGCCGGGAAGCCGTGCGCCTGGAAGCGCGTCACATCGAAGCTGTAGATGCCTGTGGCCGCGTGGAAGCTGAAGTAGAGCGCCAGAATCCCGAGCAGCATGACCACGCTGCCGACCAGCGTGTAGAGGAAGAACTTGATGGCGGAGTACAGCCGGTTGGCACTGCCCCAGATGCCGATGAGGAAGTACATCGGCACCAGCATCACTTCCCAGAAGAGGAAGAAGAGCAGGAAGTCGAGCGAGACGAACGCGCCAAGCATGCCGCACTGGAGCACGAGCAGGAAGACGTAGTACTCCTTCACCCGCTCCTGCACCGCCGACCAGGACGAGAGGGTGGCGATGGCGCCCATCAGGGTGGTCAGCAGCACGAGCAGCGCGGCGAAGCCGTCCACACCCAGGAAGTAGCTCGCGCCAATCGAGGGAATCCAGGCGTGCTGCTCGGTGAACTGGTAGGCCGCGCCCGCCGGGTCATACGCGAACCAGAGCGGCAGTGACACCAGGAAGCCGGCCAGGGCCGTCAGGTTGGCCACCCAGCGAATGGCCTGCTCGTGCTTCCGCGGCACACACAGCAGCAGCAGCGCCCCGACGAGGGGGGTGAACAGGATGATGGACAGCAGCGGAAGGTTCGCAGCGTTGGACATAGTCACTTCGCGATGAGATACACCGTCACACACGCGAACACGCCGACCAGCATGACGAGCGCGTAGTTCTGGATGAGGCCCGTCTGCAGGCGGCGGAACGTGAAGCTCAGCTCTTCAAGCACGCGTGCGACGGCATTGACGAGGCCGTCAACCAGGGATCGATCCGTGGCTGCGGACACCCACGCCACCACCTTCGTGCCGGCCGCCGCGCCGTTGACCAGACCATCCACCACACGCCTGTCGAAGGCCCAGAGCCCCCGGGCACTCGCCTGCGTGCCGGCAATGATCGTCGCGTCATACGCTTCGTCGACGTAGTACTTGCCGAGGAGCAGGCGGTACAGGCCCGGAAAGCGGCGGGCCATCGCCTCTGGCACCTCGGGCGCCTGCACATAGGACCGGAACGCGAGATAGATACCGAGCAGGCCGATGGCGATAGAAAAGAGCATCAGCCCCAGCTCGGCGCCCGTGGAGAGCAGGTGGGCCCCGGCCTCGGGGGCCGCGTGGCCCGCCACCGCTGCTGCATGCAGTACGGGCGCGGCGAAGCTCGGCTCCAGAAAGTGCTCCAGCGCATTCGTGCCGCCCAGCACGGCCGGCACCCCGAAGAAGCCCGCCACCATCGCCCCGACCGCCAGCGCCATCAGCGGCACCGTCATCGCGTTCGGCGCCTCGTGGGGGCCGTGCCAGGCATGTGCCGCCGCGTGACCGGGCAACGGGTCATGCGCCGGCTCGATCTGCGCGTGCCGCGCGCCCCACGCCGGCCCACGATACTCGCCAAGGAAGGTCAGGGCGATCAGGCGATACATGTAGAACGCGGTCAGCAGCGCCGTCACCACGGCCACGGTCCAGATGGCCTTGTTGGCCAGGAAGGTCTTCAGCAGGATTTCATCCTTGCTGAAGAATCCGGCCAGCGGGGGCACGCCGGCAATGGCCAGCGTGCCGATGAGCATGGTGATGAAGGTGACCGGCAGATACTTCTGCAGCCCTCCCATCCGTCGCATGTCCTGTTCGCCACCCATCGCGTGGATGACCGAACCGCTGCACAGGAACAGCAGCGCCTTGAAGAAGGCATGCGTCATCAGGTGGAAGGTGCCGGCCGCGAATGCACCCACGCCCATCGCGGCGAACATGTAGCCGAGCTGGGACACGGTGGAATAGGCCAGCACGCGCTTGATGTCGGTCTGCACCAGCGCGATGGTGGCAGCCAGCAGCGCAGTCACCACGCCGACGATGGCCACGCCGCCAAGCACCAGCGGCGCGTGCCCGAACAGCACGGCGTTCCGGCCGAGCATGTAGACACCGGCCGTCACCATCGTCGCCGCGTGGATGAGGGCCGACACCGGAGTGGGGCCTTCCATCGCGTCTGGCAGCCAGACATACAGCGGTATCTGGGCGCTCTTGCCGGTGGCACCAATGAAGAGCAGCAGACAGATCAGGGACAGCGTGCCGAACTGCGCCTCAACCGGCATGGCGGCGGCGCGCTCGGCCACGACCCGGAAGTCGAGGCTGCCGAACGTCATCAGCACCAGGAACACGCCCAGCACGAAGCCCCAGTCGCCCACGCGGTTGGTGATGAACGCCTTCTTGCCGGCGTCAGCGGCACTCTTCTTCCCGTACCAGTAGCCAATCAGCAGGTACGAGCAGAGCCCCACGCCCTCCCAGCCAACAAACATCACCAGGAAGTTGCCGCCGAGCACCAGCACCAGCATGAAGCAGCAGAACAGGTTGAGGTAGGCGAAGAACCGGGCCACGCCGCCACGCGGCTCCTCGGCCATGTAGGCCGTGGCATACACGTGAATCAGCAGGCCGATGCCGGTGACCACCAGCAGCATCAGTCCCGAGAGTGGGTCGAGCCGGAAGGTCCAGGGCACCTCCAGCGCGCCAAGGCTGCCGTCGGTGAGCAGCAACGGGATGCGCGGAATCCACGTCGCCACTACCACGTCATGCACGCGGGCGTCAGGCGGCAGCGCGAGCAGCCCGAAGAACGACACCACCGCCAGCACGAACGCCGCCGCCATGGTGGCGCACGCCACCAGGCCCGACGTGCGGCGGCTGAAATGCCGGACACCGACCAGCCCGTTGAGAGCGGCGCCGGCACCGGGCAGCAGGGGAACGAGCCAGAGCAGATCCATCACCACTTCATCACGTTCATGTCGTCGATGTTGATGGTGTCCTTGTTGCGGTAGAGCGCCAGAATGATACCCAGCCCCACCGCTGCCTCGGCGGCCGCAATCGCAATCACGAACAGCGCGAACACCTGCCCGAGCGAATTACCCCACTGCAGGGAAAAGCCCATCAGGTTGATATTCACGGCGTTGAGCATCAGCTCGATTGACATGAAGATCACGATCACGTTGCGCCGGGTGACCACCCCGGCCACGCCAATCATGAACAGCGCGGCCGACAGCATGAGGTAGTGCGTTGGCGTCAGACCAGTCATCGCTACAGCTCCCGGCGCACGAGGATGATGGCGCCAACCATGGCGACCAGCAGCAGCATCGACGCCACCTCGAACGGAATGATGTAGTCCGAGAAGAGGGCCAGTGCGACCGGCTCCACCAGCCCGGGCGCGGCGTCCGGCACCGCCGACGGCCTGATCGACTGGTGCAGCGCAATCGCGCCCATCTCTGCCAGGACGGCCACCGCCAGCGCGCCTCCCACCAGGTTGCGCCGGCGCACGGCACTCCCCTGCGGCACCCGTTTCTGGTTCACCAGCATGACGACGAACAGATAGAGCACCACGATGCCGCCGGCATATACCAGCACCTGGATGGCGGCGACGAACATGCTGTTCATGGCGGCGTACAGCAGCGCCACTGCCAGGAAGTCGGCAATCAGGAACAGGATGCCGTGCACGGTGTTCTTCGCCGTGACGACCAGCAGCGCGAACACGAGAATGAGCGCGCCGAGCAGATAGAAGGTGATCATCGGAGCCCCGTCACAGCAGCACCTTCACCACCGCCGACACCACGACATTCGCGATGGCCAGCGGAATCAGCACCTTCCAGCCCAGCCGCATCAACTGGTCATAGCGATAGCGCGGCAAGGTGGCCCGCACCCAGAGAAAGATGTAGAGGAACACGAACGTCTTGGCGAGGAACCACATCCAGCCCGGGACGATGCCGAGAAACGCCAGCGCCGCGACGTTCGGGAACGGGCGCAGCCACCCGCCCAGGAACAGCGTGGTCGCCACCGACGACACCACGATCATGTTGGCGTATTCAGCCAGGAAGAACAGCGCGAAGCGCATCCCGCTGTACTCGGTGTGGAAGCCTCCGGTCAGTTCCTGTTCGGCCTCGGGCATGTCGAACGGGGCCCGATTCGTCTCGGCCAGGCCGCCCACGAAGAAGATGAAGAAGGCCAGCGGCTGCACGAAGGCATACCAGACGCCCTGGGCCTGCTGCGCCTGGACAATGCCCACCATGCTGAGCGTACCCGCGCTGACAATCATGCTCACCAGCGTCATCGTCACCGCCACTTCATAACTGATGAGCTGGGCCGAGGCGCGCAGGCCGGCCAGCAGCGGGAACTTGCTGTTGGAGGCCCACCCGGCCAGGATGATGCCGTACACCCCGATTGAGGCGACCGACACGATGTACAGCAGCCCGACATTGAGGTCGGTGACGTACAGCGTGACGGGCCGGCCGAGGATGGACACCTCCGGACCGAACGGAATCACCGCGAACACGATCAGCGCGGGCACCAGCGCCACGAACGGAGCCAGGGTGAACACCCACGCGTCGGCCTTGGCCGGCGTGATGTCCTCCTTGATCATCAGCTTGACCACATCGGCCACCGGCTGCAGCACGCCGTAGGGACCAACGCGCATCGGCCCGAGGCGCGCCTGGGTCCAGGCAATCACCTTCCGCTCCAGCAGCACCATGAAGGTGACGCCCACGAGCACGGCATTGAGGACCACCAGGATCTTCAGGAGCGGAATGACGACCGCGTCAATCACCGGTCCACCTCGCCCAGCACCACATCGATGGAGCCGATGAGGGCGACCACGTCCGCCACCATGTGCCCCTTGATGAGCTGCGGCAGCGCCTGGAGATTGCAGAACGACGGCGGGCGCACGCGCATCCGGTAGGGCGCCAGCGACTTCCCGTCGGCCACGATGAAAAAGCCCAGCTCCCCCTTGGGCGATTCGATGGGGTGATAGGTCTCGCCTGCCGGCGGCTTGATGAGCCGGGGCACTTTCCCCATCACCGGCCCTTCCGGCATGCCCTGCACCGCCTGCCGGATGATGCGGAGCGACTGCCGGAACTCCTCGATGCGCACGACGTACCGGTCGTATGTATCCCCGGCCGTGCCGAGCGGCACGTCGAAGTCCATCTCGGCATACGCGGCATAGGGCTCGTCCTTCCGCACGTCGCGGTTCACGCCCGAACCGCGCAGCGGCGGGCCGCTCAGCCCGATGGCAATGGCATCCTCGGCCGAAATCACGCCAATGCCCTTGGTGCGCTCCAGCCAGATGCGGTTGTTGGTGAGCAGCTCTTCGTACTCGACGAGCTTCTGCGCCATGACATCGCAGAAGGCCAGCACCTTGCGGTCCCACCCGGGCGGCAGGTCCATCGGCATGCCGCCGATGCGCATGGAGTTGTAGGTGAGACGCGCGCCGCAGTACTCCTCGAACAGGTCGAGAATCAGCTCGCGCTCGCGGAACGCATAGAGGAACACCGTCATGGCGCCGATGTCCATGGCGTGCGTGCCGAGCCACAGACAGTGGCTGGCAATGCGCTGCAGCTCCGAGAGCACGGTGCGGATGTAGTGCGCGCGGCGCGGCACCTCCACCGACATCAGCTTCTCGACCGTCTCGCAGTAGCCGAGGTTGTTGGTGGCCGCCGCCACATAGTCCATGCGATCGGTCAGCAGGATAATCTGGGTCCAGTCCCGGTTCTCGCTGAGCTTCTCGATGCCGCGATGGAGGTAGCCGATCACCACGTCGCTGCCGACCACGCGCTCGCCATCGAGGCGCAGGACCACGCGCAGCACGCCGTGCGTGCTGGGGTGCTGCGGCCCCATGTTGATGACCAGTTCGTCGGTGTCGAACATCGGCTGGGACGCGTCCACCACTACTCGATCTCCGCTTCCTGCGCGTGTTGCCGCAGCCGGAGCCAGTCCAGCGGGTTCTCGAGCATCAGCTCGCCGGGGCCTTCGAGGGGATAGTCCTTGCGCTGCGGGTACCCCTGCCACTCGTCAGGCATGAGAATGCGCCGCAGATCCGGGTGGCCGGCGAAGGTGATGCCGAACATGTCGAACACCTCGCGCTCCAGCCAGTTGGCCATCGGCCAGATACCCGTGACCGACGGCACGGCCGCCCCATCCGCCGCGCGGACCTTGAGGCGCAGGCGGTGCCGGTCGCGAATGGAGTAGAGGCAATAGATGACGTCGAAGCGCTCCGGCCGGGGCGGCCAGTCGGTGGCCGTCACATCCGTGCAGACGTCGAACCCGGTAGCCCGGAGGTGGCCAGCGACCTCGAGCAGCCGGTCCATCGGCACAATCGCGGTCCAGTCGCCCACAAACCAGCTCACCTGCGCCACACCACCCGGCACGGCCTCCTGCAGACCTTCAAGAAACGGGGGAAGCGGGCGATCGGCTGGCGGCGGCGGATCGGGCGGACCGGACGGGGGGGCTACTACGCCCATTCGAGGGCGCCCTTCTTCCAGGCGTACGCGAAGCCCAGCACCAGGATGAAGAGGAAGACGAACATTTCGATCAGACCGAAGACGCCGAGCTTCTCGAGGATGACCGCCCAGGGAAACAGGAAGACCGTCTCCACGTCGAAGATGACAAACAGCATGGCCACCAGGTAATAGCGGATGCTGTAGCGGTCACGCGCGTCGGTCGCTGGCTCGATGCCGCACTCGTACGGGTCCAGCTTGACCTTGTTGAACCGGGTCGTCTGGAGGAGGCGCGACGGAATCAGCGTGACGAACGCGAAGCCTATGGCGACGAGCAGGAACAGGACGATCGGGATGAATTCTTGAGGCATCGGTCACGGACCTCCCCGTCGGTCCGGTCCGCCGGGCCCGGCGACCCGGCATGCGCACGACGACGCACACCCGTGTGCGGCCTGGACAGCGATACCGTAGCAGGAAACGCCTTGGTACATAACATGCGCTCCTGGGGGTGTCAACTGAGCGGCCCGTACTGACCCTCGCACAGGATACTGATGTAAGTCTTTTGTTTTCAGTGCGTTTAGGGCCTCCCTCCCGCTTGACCCCCCTTGCGGACGGCACCTATACTGGCGGGGCCGGCCTACGGCACCTGACCTCTATGTACAGCCTTCCTGCAGCGGCGCACGTCGGACGGGTCTCTTCCGTCGCGCTGGTGGGGCTTGCCCTGCTGTCGGGTACCGTGCGGGCGCAGGATCCGCCGCCGCAGACCTTCAAGGCGGCCGTTGATGTCGTCTCCCTGGTCGTCACGGTCACCGGACCGGACGGACGGTACCTGCGAGACCTGAACGCCACCGACTTCTCCATCTTCGAAGACGGCGTCAAACAGGACCTTGTCGTCTTCAACAAGCAGCAGCAGCCCGTGGCGCTCTCCCTGCTCCTCGACAGCAGTGCCAGCATGGAGAACAAGCTCCGGACGCTGCAGGCCGCGGCGGGCAACTTCGTCCAGCGGCTGCAGCCGAATGATCTGGCGCAGGTCATCGATTTCGACAGCCGCGTCGACATCCGCCAGTCGTTCACCGCGGATCACGCGGCTCTCCAGACAGCCATCAACCAGACAGCCGCGGGCGGGTCGACCTCCCTGCACAACGCCATCTACATCGCGTTGAAGGAGCTGAAGAAGCTGCCGGCGCGCACCAACGAAGAGGTCCGCCGGCAGGCGCTGATCGTGTTCAGTGACGGCGAAGATACGTCGAGCCTCGTGTCGTTCGACGAGGTGCTCGATCTGGCGAAGCGGTCGGAGACCGCCATCTACACCATCAGCCTCCAGAACGAAGGCGCGACACGCAGCAAGGGGTTCCTGGAAGCCGAGTTCGTGATGCGTCAACTGGCGCAGGAGACGGGCGGCAAGGCCTTTTTCGCCAAGCGCATCGAGGAATTGGCGGGCGTGTACGGTGACATTGCCGACGAGCTCTCGAGCCAGTACTCCATGGGTTACACCTCGAAGAACCAGATCCGCAACGGCGCCTGGCGACGCATTGTCGTCCAGTTGACGCCTGCGGGCGCCTCGGCCCGCACCAAGCGCGGCTACTACGCAGGCCGGTGACGTGAACGCGCTGCCGCTCGTCATCTACCTGGCCGCCGCCATCGCGTACGCGGTTCACTTCGCCCGGCGCGATGCCAGCGTCGGCCGCATGGCCACCAACCTGCTGATGGCGGGCGCGCTGGCGCACACCTTCGTCATCGGCATGCAGACCATGGAGGTCTGGAACGCGCCCTTTGCCGGCCTTCCACGCGCCGTATCCACCTTCGTGTGGCTGCTGACGCTGTCCTACCTCTACACGGAAGTCACCAGCGACGAGCGGGCCATGGGGGTCTTCATCCTGCCGGTCATCGTCCTCCTGCAGGTCGTGCCGGCGCTGTCGCCCGGCACCTCCCGGCCGGATCCCCTGCTCGACAGCCCGTGGTTCTGGGTCCACATGCTCTCGCTGCTCTTCGCCTATGCCAGCTTCGCGCTGGCCGGAGTGCTGGGGCTGACCTACGTACTGCAGTTCAAGGAGATCAAGAAGAAGAATCTCGGCTTCTTCTACACCCGTCTCCCGTCGCTGCAAGTGCTCGACAGCATGAACTCGCGGGCAATTGCGGTTGGCTGGGCGTTTCTCACCCTGGGCGTCGCAGTGGGCGTGATCTGGGCCACGCAGGCGCAGGCCGCGCTGCCCGACGATCCACGGGCGCAGGCCTTCTCCATCGTGGATCCGAAGATCCTGGTGACGGTGCTCACCTGGGTGGTCTATTCCTTTGCCGTGGTGGCACGACAGGCCATGGGCTGGAGCGGCCGGCGCGCGGCGTGGCTGTCGGCGCTGGGCTTTGCCATCGTCCTGCTGAGCTTTCTCCCGATCAACTACTTCGTGACGACGAGTCACTCCTTCAACTAGTGCATCTCTTCCTGCTCGGCGTCAGCCATCGAACGGCACCCGTCGACCTGCGGGAGCGCCTGGACTTCTCGAGCCGGGATGTCGGCGCGGCCGTGGAAGCGCTGTGCGCGCGTTCGTCCGCCACCGAGACGGTGGTGCTGTCCACCTGCAACCGGTCCGAGCTGTACGTCGTTGGCGACGAGCCCTCGAAGGTCCGGGAAGAGCTGGTGCACTTCCTCGGCGACTACCATCAGGTGCCCGCGGAGGACTTCGTCCCGCATCTCTTCGCCCGCGAAGACGCCCAGGCGGCCCACCATCTGTTCCGCGTGGCGGCCGGGCTTGACTCACTGGTTGTGGGCGAACCCCAGGTGCTGGGACAGGTCAAGGATGCCTTCACCGTCGCCTCCGACCGTCACTGTGCTGGCCCTGTCCTGAACCGCCTGTTCGCCAGCTCGTTTGCGGTCGGCAAGCGGGTCCGGACCGAGACCAGCCTGGGAGAGGGCGCGGTCTCCGTCAGTTTCGCCGCTGTCCAGTTGGCCCGGAAAATCTTCGGCAAGCTCGACGGGCGCCGTGTGCTGGTGATTGGCGCGGGCGAGATGGGCGAGCTGACGGCCCGGCATCTCAGGGCCAACGGCGTCGGCGACATCGTGATCACCGGCCGCACGCTCTCGCGTGCCCAGGACCTGGCCGCAACGGTCGGCGGTACCGCCACGCCATGGGGCGACCTGACCGGCGCGCTGAGCCGCGCGGACATCGTCATCACGGCGACAGGTTCGCCGGTCCCCATCATCACGCGCGCAAATGTCGAGTCGGTGATGGGACGCCACCGGCGCGAACCGCTCTTCATCATCGACATCGCGATTCCGCGTGACGTGGAAGCCGAGGCCGGGGAGATCGAGCAGGTCTTCCTCTACAACGTCGACGATCTGCAGGCCATCGTCCAGGAGAACATGTCCCGCCGCTCGGCCGAGGTGCAGCGCGCCGAGGAGATTGTCGCGGAGGAAGTCGGCAAGTTCATGGCCTGGCGCCGGTCGCGCGGCGCCGTCTCCACTGTCGTGGCCCTGCGGCAGCGGTTCGATCAGATTCGACGCGCAGAACTCGAACGGCTCGATTTCAAGCTGGCTGGACTGGACCCGGACGCCCGTGCGCGTGTTGACGAAGTGACCCGCCTCATCGTGGAAAAGCTTCTGCTCGAGCCAACCGAACAACTCAAGGCCCTGCCGGACGAGGAAACGCAGGTGGCGTACACCGACGCCGTGCGTCGCCTGTTCGCCCTGCACGACGACGCCACGGCCGGCACCCCCAGTCGCAAGCGCCAGTCCTGACGCAGCCCCGAATCCCCATGTCCATCCTCCGCATCGGCACGCGAGGCAGCCAGCTGGCGCTCTACCAGGCCAATCTCGTGGCCTCCCTCATTCAGGAACGGACCGGTGTCACCTGCGAGCTGGTCATCATCAAGACCTCCGGTGACCGCCTGGCCGAGGCCGCACTCTCCGCCATTGGCGGCAAACGGCTCTTCGTGAAAGAAATCGAGGACGCGCTGCTCGAGGGCAGCGTGGACCTGGCCGTGCACAGCAGCAAGGACATGCCCGTGGTGCTGCCGGACGGCCTGAGCGTGGCGGCCGTGCTGCCGCGCGAGGACGCGCGCGATGCCATCGTGCTGCCCGTTGGCCCGGATGGCGCGGCGCCCACGCCGATGACCTTCGACGCGCTGGTGGCCCGTCTGGGCGACACGCCGCGCATCGGCACCAGCAGCGTCCGGCGCGCGGCCCAGTTGATGGCCCGGTTTCCCGCCGCGCAGTTCCTCCCCATCCGCGGCAATCTCGACACGCGCCTGCGCAAGGTCGACAGCGGCGAGTTCGACGCCATCGTGCTGGCCGCCGCCGGCCTGCGCCGGCTGGGATGGGCCTCCCGCATCTCGGCCTACGTTCCCACCGACGTCTGCCTGCCGGCGCCTGGCCAGGGCATCATCGCCATCGAGACCCGCGACACCGATGCGCGCGTCCGCGCGGTGGTGAAGGCCCTGGACGATCCGGCCGCCGCCGCGGCGCTGGTAGCCGAGCGCGCGATGGTCACGCGACTGGGCGGCGGATGCCAGATGCCCATTGGCGCCTACGGCACCATCGATGGCGAGACGCTGACCATCACCGGCGTCGTGGTGTCGCTCGACGGCGAGCAGACCGTCCACGCCTCGGCCAGCGGCGTTGTCTCCGACGCCGGTGGCGTGGGCGACCGCGTCGCCACGCAGCTGCTCGACGCCGGGGCAGCCGCCATTCTGGCGGACGTCACGGCCGCGCAGGAACCCACTGGAGAACAGCAGGCATGACCGCGGTTTATCTCATTGGCGCTGGTCCCGGCGACGCCGGCCTCATCACCGTGCGCGGCCTCGACTGCCTGCGCCGCGCCGACGTCGTCGTCCACGACCACGAGGTGGGCGCTGGCATTCTGCGCCTGGCTCGGCCTGGCACCGAGATCATCGACGTCGGCGGCGCTGGCCCGACGGCGCTGGCCCAGGAGGCCATCACCTACCTCATCATCGAGAAAGTGCGCGAAGGCAAGGTGGTCGCGCGCCTGAAGTGGGGCGATCCGTTCGTGTTCGACCGCGGCGGTGAGGAAGCGCTCTTCCTGCGCGAGAACGGGATCACCCTCGAACTGGTGCCCGGCGTGCCGCTCGGAATCGCCTGGCCGGAGTATGCCGGCATTCCGCTCACCTACCCGGGCGGCGGCGACTCGGTCACCATCATTCGCGGCTTCGACGAGACCGGCAAGGCCATGCCGAACGTCGACTGGCAGGCGGTGGCGCGGGTGCAGGGCACCCTGCTCTGCTACGCCAGCGCTCAGCAGTTGCCACGCGTGCTCGACGCGCTGGTGTCGCACGGCTACCCATCGAACATGCCGGCGGCCATCGTCCGCCGGGGCACCCTGCCATCGCAGCAGACCGAGGAGGGCTCGATTGCCGAGCTCCAGGAGATTCTGCGCGAGCGTCCGAGTCGCGAGCCTGGTCTGCTGGTTGCGGGACGAGTCGTCTCGTTCCGCGAGCACCTGCGCTGGTTCGACCAGCGGCCGCTGTTCGGCCGACGCGTGCTGGTGACGCGGCCCCGGGAACAGGCCAGCGACCTCGCCGACCGCCTGACCAGCCTCGGCGCCGAGGCGATCCTCACGCCCATGATCCGCATCGAGCCACCGACCGACCGCGCCCCGTTGCGCGACGCCGCTGCGCGCGCCCACGAGTTCGACTGGATCGTGTTCACCAGCGTGAATGCCGTCGACGCCTTCATGGACGCCCTCGCCGAGCACGGTCGCGATGCCCGGGCCTTTGGCTCCGCGCACGTCTGCGCGGTGGGCAGCGCCACGGCGGCCCGACTGCTGACCTGCGGCATCCGCGCGGATCTCGTGCCTGGCGACTTCAAGGCGGAGTCGGTGTTCGAGGCGCTGAAAGCGCTGGTGCCACTGGACTCGCTCAGCGTGCTACTCCCGCGTGCCGACATCGGGCGCGAGGTGCTGGCGGTCCGACTCCGTGAGGCGGGCAGCGTGGTCACCGAGGTCATCGCCTATCGCACCATCACCGACGAGGGCCAGCGCGCAGGCGACCCGGACGTGTACGGCATGCTGCTCAACGGGCAGATCGACGCCGTGACCTTCACCAGCGCCTCGGCCGTGCAGGCCTTTGTCCGACTGTATGGCGCGGACCAGGTGGCCGACCTGCTTCGTCACACGGTCGTGGCGGCCATTGGACCGGTGACCGCCGAAGCGGCGGCCGCGTTCGGCATTGCCGTGTCGGTGCAACCAGCCAGCTACACCATTCCCGCGCTGGTGGACGCGGTCTCCGCGCACTTCGCGCGCGTGCCGGCCACAGCCTGATCCGGAGACCCTGATGGCGCACACCGCAGGCACCCGACTCCACCTGCCGATTCGTCCCCGGCGCCTGCGTCGCACGGAGGCCATTCGTGGCCTCGTGCGCGAAACACGGCTGTCGGCGTCGTCGCTGATCTACCCGATGTTCGTCACCGGGGGCACAGGCGTCCGCGTGGAGATCGGCTCCATGCCGGGCGTCTACCGGTTCTCGGTTGACGAGGCCGTGAAAGAGGCGGCCTCCGCCCAGGCCGACGGCGTGCCCGGCGTGCTGCTGTTCGGGCTACCGGCGCTGAAGGATGACGAGGGCAGTGGCGCGACAGACCCGCATGCGCCGGTACAGGAAGCGGTACGGGCCCTCAAGCGCGAGGTGCCTGGCCTGGTCGTGATGACCGACGTCTGCCTGTGCGAGTACACGAGCCACGGTCACTGCGGCATCCTCGACGGCGACGCCCTCCTGAACGACGCCACCGTGGACGCGTTGGTACGCACGGCCCTGTCACATGCCCAGGCCGGGGCGGATTTCGTTGCCCCCTCCGACATGATGGACGGCCGCATCGGCGCCATTCGCGAAGCGCTCGACGAGCACGGCTTCGAGGAGGTGGGCATCATGTCCTACGCCGCGAAGTACTGCTCGGCCTTCTATGGGCCCTTCCGCGACGCGGTCGAATCCGCTCCCTCGTTCGGCGACCGCCGCAGCCACCAGATGGACCCGGCCAACAGCGACGAGGCGATGCGCGAGGTGGAGCTGGATCTGGCCGAGGGCGCCGACATCATCATGGTGAAACCGGCGCTCACCTATCTCGATGTCATTGCCAGGGTGAAGGACCGGTTTGCCTGTCCCACGGCGGCGTATCACGTCAGCGGCGAGTACGCGATGCTCAAGGC
>JAKFYA010000393.1 GCA_021731095.1 Acidobacteriota bacterium
CTCCCAGACCGACCAGATACAGGATGCGGACGGCGCTGCGATCGGAATATCCGAGCGAGACGAGACGGTGGGACACGTGGTCCGTCCCGCCGCGCGTGGCCGGCCGGCCTGCCAGCCGGCGCAGGACGAGCACGAAGCTGGTGTCGAACAGCGGCACCACCAGGATGAGCACCGCCATCATCGCGCTGCGGGACAAGGTGTCGCCCGCGCGAAACACCGGCACCAGCGAACAGCCGCCAAGGACGGCGCCGATGAAGAGACTGCCACAGTCACCCATGAACAGTCGGGCGCGACTGCGGTTCCAGTAGAAGAAGCCAAGCAGCGCGCCGGCCAGCGCCATCAGCACCCCGACCAGCGTGCCACCCATCTGGGCGCCGAGCACGATGGCCAGGAACAGCGCCGCAATCATCCCGACACCGGCCGCCAGGCCATCCATGTTGTCGAGCAGGTTCATCGCATGGCACAGCCCGGCGAACCAGACAATGGCCAGCAGCGTGTCGCCCCACGGCAGACCACCAAGTTCAGTACCGGCGAGGGCAAAGACCAGGAAGGCACCCACGAACAACGACGCCACCAGCTTGGCTACCGGCGACAGCTGAAGGCGATCATCAAGGATGCCGACGAGGAACATGGCGCCGGCCGCCAGCACGACCGGCAGCCAGACGCCTGCGCCCTCGCGCAGCTCCGGTCGCGCCAGCAGCACGAGCAGACCGCACGCAGCGGCCAGGGCAATGCCGATTCCGCCCATGCTGGGCGTGGCGGCCTCGTGCCACCGATCGGGACGTGGGGGCACGACCGCACCAATCATGGGCGCGGCGCGCCGCACGACGGCGCCGAGTGCCAGCGACAGCGCCGTGGCCACGGCGAAGGCCAGGGCCAGGATGGTCAGGCTCAGACGGCACCTCTGGCGGCATCCGGCAGCACGAACGGCGTGCCGCGGAGAATCCCGTCGCAAATGGTGTCGAGCCCCTGACTGCGGCCGGGCAGCAGATCATCGAGCTGCTCCAGCTTCAGACGGAACACCGGATAGCCGGCCTTGGGCTCGACAAAGGTGAGGGGCAACATCCGGTTGAAGAAGAAATGGTATGCGTAGCGGCGCGCCCTCGCCAGCAGTTCCGGCCCCAGCCGGTCCGGGAACGGCAACTGGTCGAGCAACCGGAAGTACTCGTCCGGCGAACTGGCGTCACGGGTGATGCCCTTGTTGCGGATCCAGGCCTCTCCTGCCACCACGACAGGCAACCCCACACTCGACAGCTCGACCCCCATCTTGGTGCCGTAGATGATGGCGGCGTTGCAGAAGGACATCAAGGTGTAGCTGCTCATCCCGCTCTCGGGTGGCACCACGACAATGTTGGGCGCCAGCTCGGGAATCTGCTTCTTCAGCTCAGCCAGAATCGGTTGTCGCGAGGGCGGAAAGCCACTGATTTCGGCCGGGTGCACGCGAATCAGCAATTGCAGATCCGGGCGAGTGGCGAAGTAGCGGCAGGTCCTGACCAGCCAGTCGAGCATGTTCGGGAACGCATTGGCCGGATAGTGGAGCTGGGCGTCCCAGCTCACGTTGGTCAGCAGTCCGATGACCGGCCGGTCACTGCGCAGGCCCAGCTTCTGTCGCGTGTCGTCGGCGTCCTGTTGCTGGGTCGGGCGGTGGAAGACAATCCAGTCGAACAGCCCCTCGCGACGGCTGCCGAGGTACTGCATCAGCTCCCGCTCCTGCTGGTCGTCCAGCGGACGGTTCTCCCACAGCTCGATCGGCTCGTTCATCAGCGTGTGGTGATAGGTATCGCCATGGCTGAAGATGAATCGGCGCTTCCTGTAAGCGACGTTCCAGGTCGACACCGCCACCCGCTCGCTGCGCGCCACCTCGCCCAGAATCCCCCAGGGCACGTAGATGCCGTGGGTGAAGACCGCCGAGGTGAAACGGAGGGACCGGAACAGGGCGCGTGTGGCCCGCGCCGTGAGCAGCGCGGATTCGAGATAGCGCCGGAGCACGGCTTCTCCGCCCGGTTCACCCTCGAGCGAGCCCGACGCAAAGAAGCGGAGGGCGCCAGCGTAGGCATGTTCGCCAACGGCCAGTCCCTGCCACTGCAACCGCTCGATCTCGCCCAGCGGAGTCTGGCGCGCCAGTTCGCCGGCCGCTGCGCGGTCATCTGGCGTCAGGTAGTCGCTGTACCGGTGGACCCGGATGCCGAGCTGGGCATACACCCGTTCGGCAGGCCAGTAGCAGTTGCGGCAGAGATCTGCGGCGGGACCGCGTCGGGTGAAGGCCTCCAGATTCGGATACAGCGAGGCCTCGCACTCGGCGCAGGCAGGGAGCGCCCCGTCGCACAGGAGGGCATGCACCTCGGCCCCACGAACGGTGAGTGCCGCCGCCAGCGCGCTCTCCAGCGCAATGCCGTGGGCATAGGAGCCAATCGAAGTGGCCATGAGCACGCGTGGTCCGCCGGCCGACGCGTCCTGCGCACGCTGCCACCCTCCGGCGCTGGCCGCCACCGTCTGGCGCCAGTCCGGATAGGCATCGCGGCGCGCGTAGTACCACCGGCGGGCCAGCCGGGTCGCGCGCCAGATGCGGGGAAAGTGGCGGATACCGCGCTTCATGCGCGGGCGTCGGACTCCGGTTCAGCTGCGCCAGCGCCCATCAGCGAGTCGAGCAGGTCCAGGAACGAACCAGGCTCCGGCAGCACCTCAAACGCCCGCCAAGGCCCAAGGGGCTGCAGCTCGTCGAGACTGTATCCGCCGGTCGCGACGGCGATGGTCTTCGCCCCGATGGCATTGGCACACTCGATGTCGTGTGGCGTGTCGCCAATCACGACCACCGCCTCGTGATGGACGGGACCAGCCAGGCGCGCCATCTCGAGCGCCCGCTTCGCGATGCCTGCACGCGCGCCCGTGTCGATACAGAAGGCGCCTTCCGGGAAGAAGTGCAACAGGTCGTAATGAGTCAGCTTGGCAGCCGCGCCGGCCCGGGTGTTGCCGGTCAGCAGATAGGACCGCACGTCGGGTCGTTCCCGCTGCAGGGTTTCCAGGATTTCGCGCACATTGTCGAGCACCCGGCCATTGCGCAGTGGCAGGCTGCCCGGCAGCAGTTCCTCATAGCGGCCCACGAGCCTGGCGATGTCGCCGGTGTCTGGCTGGATGCCGAGAAACGCGTAGGTGCGATCGGCAATCTGATGATCGGTGAACCCGGGCGTCCGGATGGCGGTCTTCAGATCGAAGTCGTGGCCAGTCAGTTCCTTCACAGCCTGATTCCACGCCACCATGCCGGCGCGATCGGTGGTGAGGAGCGTGCCATCGATGTCCCAGAACAGCACTGGCGCAAACGCCTGATTGGTGATTGCTGGAGTCGCCATGATCACCGCACCAGTCCGCGCAGGGCCGCCGTGAGACTCAGCACATCCAGGCCGTGATAGGCCAGGACCTCGTCGTTGGTGCCGCACTCCGGCAGTTCCGTCACGCCGAGGCCCGACACGCGCACGCCTCCTTCAAGCCCGAGTCCGGCAATCGCGGCCGCCACCATCTGCCCCTGTCCACCCTGCAGGTAGTGATTATCAAGCGTGACCACGGTGCGAGCCGCGCCCACCACATCGCGCAGCCAGGTCGGATCCACGCGGTTGAGCCACGGGAGATTCACGAGCCGCACACGCACGCCAGAGGCCGCAAGGGTCTCAGCCGCCTCCCAGGCGTTCGAGAGCAGCCACGGCCCGTAGCCAATGACCACCAGATCCGCGGGCCCACCCGCCGCTTCGCGCACGATCCAGCCGCGCCCGGGCTGCGGCGTGCCGCCGGCATAGCTGAAGGGCAGCGGCCACTTCACCGACACGAGCCGGAGATACGCGCTGCCAGGCTCCATGTTCACGAGATAGTCGACGAGCGCCTCGACCTCGGCCTCGGACGACGGCTCCACCAGCGTCAGGTGCGGCACGCCGCCCAGGGCCGAAATGTCACGCACCGACTGGTGCGAGTGGCCGGGACCACCGGGCAGCAACCCGGCGAGCGAGCCGACGTAGATGACCTTCGACGACTCGCTGCACTGGTTGTAGATCTGCTCGTTCGGGCGAGCGGCGAGGAAGCACGCGAAGGAGTGGACCACCGGCAGCACGCCGCGACGCGCCATGCCGCACGCCATCGACACCATGTCCTGCTCGGCGATGCCGCACTCGATGAACCGATCGGGATAGGTCTTCGAGAAATTGATGAGGCCGCAGTCCTTGATGAGGTCCGCGTCCATCGCCACCAGGTTCGGGTGGCGCGCCGCCTGCGCCATCAGCGCGCGGTCATAGGCGGCGACGAGGTTGTCCGTCGAGCGCGGCTCCCGGCGCGGGTTCCTGACCCGCATCTCGGTTGTCACCTCGCCCAGGCCGAGCGCGGCGAAGTGCGCGTTGGCCGTGGCGAGCAGCTCGCCGAGGCCGTCAAGATACTGCTGTTCCGGCGGAGCCCCCGAGTGGAACAGATACAGGTCGTTGGTCTTCAGCGCGCTCGGCCCCTCCATGAAGGAGACGCCTCGCCCCTTGAGGGTGTCCGCGATGATGATCTTGGGCTGATCGGTGATGCCGTCCAGCGCACGCAGCGTCCGCTCGAGCGCGGCCGTGTCGTTGCCGTCGCAGCGGCTGACATGCCAGCCCCACGCACGCAGCTTGCCCTCGAGGTCGCCAAGGCTGTTGACCGTGTCGACCCAGGTATCCGACTGGATCTTGTTGTGGTCGATGATGGCGACAATCTCGCCAAGCTTCAGGTGCGCGGCCGTGGCCAGCGACTCCCAGAACTGCCCTTCCTGCAATTCGCCATCGCCGGTCAGCACGAACAGCCGGCGCGGCTTGCCCGTGACGCGGTTGGCAATGGCCATCCCCTTCGCCTTCGAGATGCCCATGCCCAGCGACCCGGTGTTGGCCTGGATGAACGGCGTCTCGACATGCGGATGCCCGGGCAGACCATTGATGCGGCGCAGCTCATGCACCTTGTCGGACGGCAGCAGGCCCAGCCCGATGAGCACCGAGTAGAGCCCCGGTGCATCGTGCCCCTTGGAGGAGAAGAAGACGTCGCAGGCCGCCGGCCCCTGGTCGAGGTCCCGCAGCTCGTTGAGGAACAGCCAGCTCATGATCTCGGTGGAGCTGAAGCTCGACCCGATGTGGCCGGACCACGCGCCGGCAATCATGTAGAGCGCGTTGATGCGTGCCAGCGCGGCAAACGCCGCGGCCGTGGCAGCCGCCGGCTGCTTCGCGTCGAGCAGACGCTGGAACTCGGAGACGGGGACGTGCCGCAGTTCGAGGCTTTCGCCCTGGTCGGTCTGAAGATCACCCATGTGTCGCTACCGTGATGCAGAAATCATGTGACGTGTGAATCGGCGCGAACTGGCACCTGTCGTGGTCATGCCTGGTTCGCCGGATAGGGCGCCTGCGGAATCTGCGAAAGGGTCACCTGGCCCTCGGCCACCAGGTGTTCCCCCAGCATCCAGTCGTGCGGGTCGTTGATGTCGAAGCCTTCGTGCCCCTCGGTGATGAACGGCACGACCACCTCGCCGGCAATCGTGCGCTGCTCCAGCACCACGCGGCTCCAGGCGATCTCCAGCGAGGCGTTCTGGACATAGATCCGGGGCAGCGCCTGGTACGGGGTGCTGTGCCAGGGCTGCGCTTCCGGCCCGAATGGCAGCAGCGGGAACATCCGTTCCCCGCGGACGACCCACATCTTGCCGGGATGCTGCGTGCACAGCTCGATGGCACGCAGGGAGTGCACACCCTCCTGGGCACAGAAGAGCTCCCAGGCACGCCGGATGGTGGCCGCCGTGCGGAAGGGACTTGTCGGTCGCAGCAGGCTGAAACAGTCCGGCAGGTGCCCGTCGTCACGCAGCGTGCCGAGCAGGTGCTCCAGCCACTCGATGTCGGGCGATTTGTCGCCGGCCAGCGCGGCGGGGCGCAGGAACGGCACCTCGGCACCGTAGTGACGCGCGATCTCCGCGGTCTCCTCCGAGTCCGTCGACACGATCACCCGCGAGAAGACGCCGCTCGCCAGGGCTGGCGCGATGGTATGCGCCAGCAGCGGGTGGCCGCCAAGGCGGCGCACGTTCTTCCCCGGCACCCGCTTGGAGCCATGGCGCGCCGGGATGAGCGCGACGACAGACGGGCGCGATGTGGACGTGCCTGCCACTAGACGCGACCCGGGTTGTGGTTGATGTAGATGGTCTTGCAGTCCGAGTAGACGTCCAGCGCCTCGGTGCCGGCTTCGCGCCAGCCGTTGCCCGACTGCTTCAGCCCACCGAAGGGCATGTGCGGTTCGCTGCCGTAGGTGCCGCCGTTGACGACCGCCACTCCGGCTTCGATCCGTCCGATGAACGTCATCGCCCGATGGATGTTCTGGGTGTGAATCGAGGCCGTCAGCCCGAACGACGAGTCGTTGGCCAGGCGGATGGCGTCCTCGAAGTCACGCACGCGATAGAGGCAGGTGATCGGTCCGAAGAGTTCGCTCTGCGAAATCTCCGCGGCGGCGCCAGCCCCTTCGATGATGGTCGGTGCCACATAGAACCCGCCAGCGCGTCCGGCATCCGTCAGCCTGGCGCCACCGGCCAGCACCGTGGCGCCGGCCGCCTGTGCCCGCGCCACAGACGCCAGCATGTTCGTCATCTGCTCTTCGTTGATGACAGGCCCGTAGTCGTCTGTGTCGGTCGAGCCAACCTTCAGCGCGCCCACGGCCTCCAGCAGCAGCGCCTTGAACTGGTCGTACACGGCATCGAACACCAGGATGCGGCTGCCGGCGGCGCACCGCTGCCCGGCATTGCTGAAGGCCGAACCGATGGTCCAGGTCACCGCATTGGCGAGATCGGCGTCGTCACAGACGATCAGCGGATTCTTGCCACCCAGCTCCAGACAGATTTTCGCGAGGCGCTTCCCGGCGGTCTCGGCAATCCAGCGACCCACGCCGCACGACCCGGTGAAGCTGACGACCGCGACGTCCGGATGCTCCACCAGCGGCGCGCCGGCCTCTTCGCCGAAGCCATGCACCGTGCTGTAGACCCCCTCCGGCACGCCCGCTTCCCGGGCCAGCTCGCCGAACGCCCACGCGGACAGCGGCGTGTCCTCCGACGCCTTCAGCACCGCGGCGTTGCCGCAGAGCAGCGCCGGAAACGCCTTCCACGCAACGTTCGCAATCGGGGTATTGGCCGCAATGATGAGACCGGCCACGCCGAGCGGCTGGCGCATGACGAGCGCGGTCTTGTTCGGGGTGGCGCTGGTGGTGGTGCGGCCATAGAAGCGACGCCCCTCGCCGGCCACGAAGAACCCCATCTCGATGGCCGCATCGGTTTCGCCAAGGGCGTCCTTGAGGGACTTGCCGGTCTCGAGCGCGACCAGCGCGGCAATCTCGGCGCGATGCTCCTGGAGGAGGATGGCGATCTTCCGCAGGATCTCGCCCCGCCGGACGACCGTGGTGGCGGCCCAGGCGGGCTGCGCGTCGCGGGCGCGGGCCACGGCCTGCTCGATGTCGACCCGCGTCGACCGCGCGACCTGGCAGATGACGGCACCGGTCGCCGGAGCGACCTTGGCAAACGTGCCGCCCGCGGCAGCCGGGGCGGCCAGGCCGCCAATCTGGTTCGGAATGACGGTCGGAATCCCACGCAGGTCCACTTGATGCGCCTCCGCTGCTGTACGTGTCATTGGTCTGTCAGGCCAGAGGTCGTGCCGGTGAACCGGCAGGCCCGCTACCAGGCGGTGAAGCCGCCGTCGACGCGCAGCTCGTGACCCGTCACGTAGGACGCCGCGCGCGAGGCCAGGAACACCACCGGGCCGGCAAGGTCAACCGCTTCGGCCATCCGGCCCAGCGGCACACGTGCCCCGTACTTGCCCTTGAACTGCTCGTCCTGCCCACCGAGGACGCCACCGGGCGACAGCGTATTCACACGCACGCCACGGCGGCCCCACAGTGTGGAGAAGTACTTGGTCATGTTCACCACGGCCGCCTTGGATGCGCCGTAGGCCGGTGACTTGAGGAAGGGCAGGTCGCCGGCCAGATGGTCGTAGAACCGCTGGTCTGGCGACACCGACGCATACAGCGAGCCGATGTTGATGATGGCTCCCTGGCCCGCCGCCGCCATGCGCCCGCCGATGATCTGGGTCACCTGGAACGTGCCGAGGAGGTTCACTTCCACCATCTTCCTGAACTGCTCGATGGGCAGGTCTTCGATGGCGCTCCGGTTGGCACCACCGGCGTCTGGCGGCTGATCAACCCCGGCATTGTTCACGAGAATGGTGGGCTCACCGAGGGCCGTGACCACGCGGGTGCAGGCCTCGGCAATCGACGGCCGGCTGGTGATGTCGCAGTCCACCCGGATCAGCCGGTCGCCTGCCGAGACCGCCAGCGCGGCAAAGGCGTCAGACGGCACGGATCCCGGCAGGTCCAGCGCCGCCACGCGTGCGCCGGCGTCGAGCAGGGCCCCGACCCAGATGGGACCCAGCTTCCCGCAGGCGCCGGTGACGACGGCGATCTCACCGTCGAGCCGGAACGCCGCGTTCACGTCCGCGCGGCTCACTGCTTCGCGGTCTCGATGCCCGCGGCCGGGCTGAGCATGTCAAACGACAGGAAGTCGTCCTCGCGCAGCGGCTTCAGGATCGTGCGGCCCAACACCAGGTCCCACTCGTAGGGCGGGATCCCACCACCGGGTGACTTCAGCACGACATCCTGCGCGGTCAGCACATGCCCGGCCGGCAGGTCGTGGGCAATCACGAGGCTCTTGCCCATCTTGATGATGGGGGCTTCCTCGCTCTTGTAGATCTTCTTCACCCCGTCGCCGAGGGCCAGCTTGGTCCGCTCGAGATCGCGCACCATCTTCCGCATCCCCTGGGGCTCAAGAGAGAAAGCGTGGTCCGTTCCCTTTGACGCGCGGTTCAACGTGAAGTGCTTCTCCACCACGCGGGCGCCCAGGGTATACGCCACCACCGCCATCGCGATGCCGTTGTCGTGTCCCGAGAAGCCGATGACGGCGCCGGGGAACAGCTCGCGATACTGGGTGATGACGCGGAGGTCGAGTTCCTCGAACGCCGCGGGATAGCCGGCCGTGCACTGCAGGATGCAGAGCTGCGGATTGATCGGCATGATGGCGTCATAGGCGCGCTGAATCTCGTCCACACGGGCACCGCCCGTCGAGATGATGAGCGGCTTGCCGAAGGAGGCGACGTGCTTGAGCAGCGGAATGCTCTTCACGTCACCCGACGCCAGCTTGTAGGCCGGAATGTCGAGCTTTTCCAGGAAATCGGCGCTCTCGAAGTCGAAGGCCGTCGAGAAGAAGTCGATGTCGAGCTCCTTCGCGTACGCCTGCAGCTCCGTGTACTCCTTCAGGCCGAACTCGAGGAACTCTCGGTGCTCACCATAGGTGGCGCCGAAGCTGTTCTCGTTGTCATACGGCTTGTCGTAGGCCGCCTTGGTGTAGAGACCACGGTTGTTGCGCTTCTGCAGCTTGACTGCGTGGGCCCCAGCCGCCTTGGCCTCGCGGAACAGGTCTCGTGCCTTCGCCAGGCTGCCCTGATGGTTGTGACCAATCTCGGCGATGACGTAGCACTGCGTGTCGTCACCAACGTCGTGCTTTCCGATTCGGATTCTTCCTGCCAATGCCCTGCTCCTAGATGCGCACTGTCGGACGAAGCTGCGCGACCAACTGCTCCCACCCGTAGCGATCACGCGCAATCGCGCGCGCTTCGCTTCCGATTCTTGCTGTTTCTTCTGCTTCCGGCAGCCGCTCGACCCGGTTGATGTCGATGATGTTCTTCATGTGGACGATACCCGCCGGCGAGTGGTCGTCCAGATTGGTAATGACCGTGCATCCGCATTCCATTGCGGCATTCACCGTGGTGTTGTTGGCCCGGAGGCCCCGCTCGAAGAACGCTGCCAGGAAGGTGGCGTCCACAAGCTGGTTGTAGACGGCCGTATCCGACAGATAACCCATGAAATAGACGCGCCCGCCGAAGAGCCCCTGCAGCTCCTCGAAGCGGACGACGAACGAGTCGTCAAAGCCCGTGTTCTCGTGCAGCGCGGTGGAGACGTAGACGGAATAGCTCCGGCCGGTCGCCTCCAGCAGGTCGCGCAGCCGACGGTACAGGGGCACGCGAATCTTGTGCGCCATCCCGAAGGTGAACACCTTGATCTCGCTCTCCTGGAACCGCTGCGGTCCCAGCAGGGTGCCCGGGCAGAAGAGCTCCACCAGGTCCGGTCTGGCCGGAGACAGGTCTCTGAACAGCTCGGCGTTGCCGCAATAGACGCGCCCGGCTGCTGCCAGGAGGCGCTGCTCGATCTCGGTGTGATGGAACGCGTGCAGGAACAGCTCGAAGCCGCCACGGTGCGCCTGGCTCCACATGTCCAGATCCGCCGCGTCGTCATTCGAGAATTCTTCCATCTTGATCGACAGAAGTGGACGCGTGTACGCCCCGAGCTCGACGGCGCGAATGCCCACCACCGGCAGTTCGAGGTGCCGGGAGAGAATCGCGTTGAACTTCGCAATGCCGCAGGTCCACGGGTTGAGGTGGTACCCCGCGATGCAATCAATCATCAAAGCCTCGGTCACAACCTAAACCGTCATTCTATCGTAGGCGGGGGTCCCGGTGCCGCCGAGGGGCTCGTGGACGCCTCAACAAGATAAATGGGGCGCCGCCGGGCCTCATCAAGGGCCCGCCACACATATTCCCCCACCAGGCCCAGCGCCAGCATCTGCAGGCCGGACAATCCGAACATCGTGGCCAGCACGAACAGCAGACCGCCGCCCAGCGATGGCAAGGTCCAGAGGGACGCACCGGTCAACAGCGCCGCGATGCCCATCAGCCCGACCCCTGCCAGCGAACAGAGGCGGATCGGCATGGCGGAAAACGCCGTGATCGAGTCCACCACCAGCTTGATCTTCCGGCCCAGCGTCCAGCCGGACTGCCCGCTCGCCCGGGCCTGTTTCTCGTACTCGATGTACTCCTGGCGAAAGCCCAGCGCGGCAATGGACGCGAACACGCTCACGTTCCGTTCGGACACCTGCCGGAACGCGTCCAGCACCACCCGATCCGCCAGGAAGAAGTCTGCCCCGGTCGCCGGAATCTCCTTGAGCCCCACCACCCGTCGCATGACCCAGTAGTAGACCGAAGCGAAGCCGGCGTGCCCGCGATCGCCCGGCTGCGCGCGCCGGGTGGCCCAGACAAGCTGTGCCCCGGCCTGCCACCTGGCCACCATCTGACCCAGGGTTTCCGGGGGATCCTGCAGATCGGCGGCCATCATGACCGCCGCATCACCGGTGGCCTGGTGCAGGCCGCAGGTGATCGCGACGTGCGAGCCGGCGTTCCTTGCCAGACGGAGTCCCCGGACCCTGGAGTCGCGTGCGGCCAGCTGCTGGAGGCACGCGAACGTCGTGTCGCGGGAATGGTCGTCCACGACAATCCACTCCCACTCGAACGGCAGGCCGGCCATGACCGAGACAATGCGGGCATACAGGGCGTCGAGATTGGTTGCCTCGTTGAACGCCGGCGTGACCAGGGACAGCTTCATGCCGCCACCGCCTCGCGCAGGGCGGCGATGACACGGTCCTGGTCCCCTTCGGAGAGCTGGTGATAGAGAGGCAACACGATGGCCGTATCCTGCGCCTGCTCGCTCCGACCCAGTCCGCCGGGAGCCATCACCCACGAGCCGTGCGGATAGGCCGCCTCGCGGTGGGCATTCATCACGCCACGCCGGGTGGCGATGCCGCGGTCCAGGAGGGCCTGCATCACGGCATGCTGCCGGGACGGCGTGTCCACCCGCACCGCGTAACTCTGCCAGTTGGTGCGCGCCCAGGCAGGCTCGACGGGAACAGCGACCCCCGGAACCCCCGACAGGGCGTCATGGTACCGAGCTGCCAGCAGGCGCCGGCGCGCCACCATGGCCGGCAGCCGCTTGAGCTGCTCCCGGCCCACGGCCGCCTGGATATCGGTGAGGCGATAGTTGTAGCCGACCACCGGGTACTGCTCCTGGATCACCTTCGTCGAGGCGTGGCGTACGGTGTCCGGCACGCTCATGCCGTGCTGGCGCAGCAGCCGGAAGGTCTGGTCGAGGGCGGCGTCCCGCGTGGTGATCATGCCGCCATCGCCAGTCGACAGCAGCTTCCGGGGATGAAAGGAGAAACAGGCCACGTCGCCATGCGGCCGGCCAATCGGCTCCCAGTCGTCGGCTCCGCTGTCGCCGTCGATCCGCACCTGACTGCCAGCCGCACAGGCGGCATCCTCGATGACCTTGAGGCCGTGCGCGCGGGCCAGCCGGACGAGCGCGCCGATGTCGCACGGCATGCCGAGCTGATGCACACAGAGGATGGCCCGCGTACGCGGCGTGATGGCACCCGCCACCAGCGCCGGGTCGATATTGAAACTGTCCAGCTCGACATCCACGAACACGGGCGTGGCGCCGGTGTAGCGCACGGCATTCGCCGTGGCGATGTAGGAGTGGCTGACCGTGATCACCTCGTCACCGGGTCCGATGCCGAGCGCCACAAGCGCCAGATGCAGCGCGGTCGTGCAGTTGGAGACGGCGCACGCATGCGGAGCGCCCACGAACGCAGCGAACTCCTGTTCCAGCGCCGCCACCTCAGGCCCCTGCGTCACCCAGCCCGACAGGATGGCCCGACGGGCTGCGGCGGCCTCTTCCTCGCCCATCCAGGGGCGAGCGACCGGAATGGCAGGCGCGGACACCGGCACCTGGCTCACGCCTCGGCTCCAGTGGCCGGCGCCGGCTGCGCTTCCCAGTTGCGGACAATCTCGTGCTGCAGCAATTCCTCGGGGCTGCGTCCCTGCGCCTGGTACCACGCCAGCAGGCGGCGGAGGCCCTCGGCCAGCGGCACCTGCACCTGGTACCCCAGCAGGTCCCGGGCCTGTGTCATGTCGGCCAGCAGCCGCAACACATCTCCGGGGCGGGGAATCTCGCGCATCACCTCGGCGTCCGGCCGAGCGGTCACGGCAGCCACCGTCGTGGCCAGTTCGTTGATCGTCAGCTCCTGCCCGCTGCCGAGGTTGATGGTGCGGCCGACGGCGGCCTCACTCGTGCCGGCGAGGATGATGCCGCGGGCCGAATCGGACACGTAGGTGAAGTCGCGGGTCTGCGTGCCGTCTCCGAAGATCACCATCGGTCGCCCGGCCAGGCACCGGAGCAGGAATTTCGGAATCACCTCACCGCTATCGCCTTCGTGATGGGACCGCGGCCCGTACGTGTTGAACGGTCGCACCACGACCGTGGGATACCCGTAGGTCCGGTAGAACGCCCGCGTATAGCTCTCACCGGCCAGCTTCGACCCACCATAGACGGTGCAGGGGAACGTCGGGTGGTCCTCGGACATCGGCGCCCATTTGGCTGTGCCATACACCTCGGACGTCGAGACGTAGACGAACCGGGGCACGCCGGCAGCCTGGCACGCCTTCAGCAGGTGAAGCGTCGCCGTGGCATTGACCTCGTGATTCTCGACGGGCGAGTGCACGGAGTGCCGCACACCGAGACAGGCCAGGTGGTAGACGATGGAGGCCTGCGCAATCCAGGGCGTCAGGGCGTGGAGATTGCGCACGTCCTCGCGCACCACCTCCAGCGCGCCGGCCGGAAGACCCGCCAGATTCTCGGTCTTGCCGTTCACGAAATTGTCCACGACGACCACGCGGTCCCCGCGGTCGATGAGCTGGCGCACCAGCTCGGATCCGATGAATCCGGCTCCGCCGGTGACGATGGCAACCCTACGCACTAAGATCCTCTGACAGCATGGTGATGCATTCCCGACTGACGTCCACCCTCGCCGATGGCACACTCTCGGACCTGGCTGCGCGCCATCCGTTTGGCCGGTACTGCGAGGACCACGCGCTGCCCTCGGCGGCAGCGCGTGACCAGGTTGCGGTAGCGGCCCGCCAGTTCCTGGCGGCACCCGGCGCCCTGGCGATTGAAGCCATCGACCCGGACGGACGACCGGCCGGTGTCCTGCTCTTCCGGCCATCCCCCTGGGACACGGACCACTTCGGTTATCCCTGCGTGAGTGTCGATTCGGCGCTGATTGCCGCCGAGGAGTATGCCCCACGACGGGCTGTGGCCGAAACTCTGGTCACCGGCCTCACCGATTGGCTGGCCTCGCACGGCGCGCGGTTTACCTCGGTGCGGGTGCCGGCGCGTGACCTCCCGGTGGTCCACGCGCTGGAATCGGCCGGCTTCTCGTTCATCGAGGCCTGGGCGTTCCTGCATCGTCCGACCTCTGGCCTGGGCGCGGCGGCCGAACCCTTGACCCTGCGACCGGCCAGACCCGCCGACCGGAGCGTGATGCATGCCTGCGCCGTCGGAGCCTTCGACACCCAGCGCTTCCACGCCGATGCCCGCGTGGATCGGGCCAGGGCCGACGCGCTGTACACCCGATGGATCGACACCTCGTTCACCGATCCGGCCATGACCACGCTGGTGCACGAGCACGACGGGAAGGCGGTGGCGTTCATGACCTACTTCCCGAGCGACCTGTCGGCCACCCTCGGCCGACGGTTCGCGATGTGGAAGATGGCGCTGATTGATCCCGCGCTGCGTGGGCAGGGACTGGGCACCCGCTTCTTCGAGGCGCTTGCGCGCCATCACCGGGATGAAGGCCTGGACATCATCGACTCCGGCGTCAGCCTGCGAAACGTCGCGTCCATCAACCTGCACGCACGGTGCGGCTTCCGGCTGACGTCGACGCTGCTCACGTTTCATCGCTGGTCCGACGCGCGCGCCTGACGGCACGCCTCGTCTGACACCTCGAGACCTTCGCGCAGCATCATGGCGGCCGTGTCTCTGGCGCCGGCCTGCCGGGCCAGACAGATCAGCCGGACACGCTCGGCCGGCTCAATCAGCATCCGCCCCTCCAGTAGCCTGACAACAGCCCCCTGATCGCGAATCGCGGCGGCTTCGATGGGCGTGAGGACGCGTGGTGCCGGGCCGGGAATCAGGTCCGTGCCAATGGTGTACCGGGCTTCGGGGCTGGCCCCACCATGGAGCAGCCGCACCAGCACATGCGCCTCGCCCGCGGCGGCCGCTTCCGACGGTGTCATGGGTGCGTGCGACAAGGGTCGGACTCCCAGACTCTCGGCCAGCACGAACACCAGCGTCACCACCAGCCCGATCACCACGGGCAGGGCGACGGGCAGGGCGACGGGCCAGGGTCCGCGGGTGACGACGGTGACCGCCGTTGCTGGACCGGGCGCCTGGACGTGGATGGACGGATCCGACTCTGGGTGCATGACGGTTCTACTGCGAGGTATCAAACCATTCACCGGGCCAGGGCCAGTGAATCTCGATGCGCGGCAGCGCCGGGCGCCGCCAGAGCGCGTCGGCCTGGAGCGCCTCCTTGATGGCGCGTTCTTTCGGGTCCGTGAGGGGCACTTCCTGGTTCACGAGCCACTCGTCCACGAACGCCCAGTTCCAGCGCGTGTCACGCGCGCTGTGGCGCAGGTTGTAGTGCACGCCCATCGTCTTGATGCCCCAGGCGGTGGCACAGAGCAGGAGGCACACCGAGGCTGTCAACCGCAGGGACGGCATCATGGCCGGCAGGCGCACGACCACCGCGCGGATGGCGGCATACCCCGCCAGCGCGTAGAACGCGCCGGCCGGACTCATGATGGCGTCCTTGGTGTAGACGTAGTTCATGGTGGCGTTGGCCACCAGCATGCCGGCGCCAACGAAGACCAGCTGGTCGCCGTGGTCGAGCCTCCACCGGAACCACGCGGCGCGTCGGCACACCACGTACCACGCAATTGCCAGCGTCAGGCTGGTGCAGGCGACCAGGTTCACGATGGTCCAGGGCTGGAGGTGTCCCTCCAGCGCGCCCTTGGCAATCCAGAACACGCCGGCGCGTGGCTCGGCAAAGAGCACCGAGCCCATCGACGCCAGGACGTTGTAGGCGTACAGCGGCAGCGGGTTGGCGCCAAAGCGCGCGATGATCTGCTCCGGGTCCAGGATGGAGAGACCGAAGCCGGTCGACCGCTCGCTGAAGCCGGGTGCGCCGACATGGAACACGGTGAAGCGCGCCACGAAGTAGCCCGCCACGGCCAGCGTGAGCAGCGCCACGCCCCAGCGTGGCACGCCGCGCCAGCCCGCGATGAAGCCCGCCATCACCACCACCCAGACAAGCAGACCACTCTCTGCCGTGAGCGTCGCCAGGGCCAGCAGCGCCAGGGCCACAGGCGTGCTCCACCAGCGGGGCCTGCCAGCGCCAATGACAGCAGCCCCCAGACAGCAGTCGACGATGGTGAGGTATCCGTTCACCGGATACGCCTCGCGTATCGTGCCCGCAAAGGTGTGCATGGCGACGAGCGCTGCCAGGGCCAGTGGCGCCACCGCGGCATCGGACCAGGTCCGCACGCGCAGCAGCGGCACGAAGAGCGCCACGGTCAGCGCGACCTGAGCCACATGCACGCCGCGGAACCAGACGGTGTAGTGCCCGTTCGAGAGTTCGTACACCGCCTTGATGGGAGCAAACAGCAGCGGACGGAGATATCCGGCGCTCCACAGGTTGTGGATGAACAGTTCGCGCATCGTCCGGCGATGGACAGCCAGGATGTTCTGGAGGCTGTCGCTGAGCTGCACCGGGATGTCCAGCAGGAAGTACGCGAGCAGCGCCACCACGCACGCCGCGTAGAGCCAGACCGCCACTGCCGGACGGAGACCGGTCAACGGCGTGGCAGCCCCGCGCGCATCACGTCGCCGACACGGTCAATCTGCGCATCGGTCAGCTCGGGATACAACGGCAGCGAGAGCACCTCTCCCGCCACAGCTTCGGCCACCGGGAAGGCGCCACGGCCGTAGCCGAGGTCGGCGTAGGCCGGCTGCAGATGCACGGGCACGGGATAGTGCACGCCCGTCTGCACGCCCTGCTCACCCAGATGGGCGCGCCACGCGTCACGGTTCGGCAGGCGCACGGCAAACACGTGGTAGACATGCGTGGAGCCGGGGCGCACGGCCGGGAGCACCGCCTCCGAACCCGCGAGCACGTCGCGGTACCGGGCCGCCCTCGACTGTCGGGCAGCGGTCCAGGCGTCCAGATGACGCAACTTCACGCGAAGGATGGCGCCCTGAATGCCGTCCATCCGGAAGTTGAAGCCCCGAACCAGATGCTCATACCGCGTCTCTTCACCCCAGCTCCGCAGCAGGCGGATCTTCCGGGCGAACTCCGCGTTGCTGGTCGTGACCCCGCCACCTTCCCCATACGCGCCCAGGTTCTTGCCCGGGTAGAAGCTGAAGCCGGCCAGGTCTCCCATCGAGCCGCAACGGCGGCCGTTGTAGTCGGCGCCATGCGCCTGCGCAGCGTCCTCAACCACCACCAGGCCCCGACGCCTGGCAATGTCGAGAATCGGGTCCATGTCAGCCGGCTGGCCGAAGAGATGCACCGGCATGATGGCCCTGGTCCTGGGCGTGATGGCCGCCTCGATGGCGGCCGGGTCCATCGTGTACGACACCGGGTCGATGTCCACCAGCACGGGGCGCGCGCCCGTGTACTCAATGGCCGCCACTGAGGCCACGAAGGTGAACGGCACCGTGATCACCTCGTCACCGGGCCCGATGCCGGCGGCCAGCAGCGCGACCTGCAGGGCGCTGGTGCCCGTATTCACGGCGATGCTGTCGCTGGTGTGACAGTACGACGCGAACTCGCGCTCGAAGGCCGCAACCTCATCGCCCAGCACGAACTGCGTGCTGTCGAGCACGCGGAGCACGGCGGCATCGATGTCGCTCTTGATGGCGCGGTACTGTGAACGGAGGTCGCCGAACGGAATCGTGGGGGTCATGAACAACGTGGCTCCAGGGAAAGCGTGCGATCAGTCACAGAGATGGGCCGCAAGCGGACCGCCGTTGAGCGCCTCAGCGCTGCGCTCGTCATGCTGCGACACCGCCAGGCAGGTCAGGCGCCGACGCGTCGCCGCATCGAGCGTCGTCAGGTGCGGCGCCAGGGCCGCCACCAGGTCACCCTGCTCCAGACGCACGGCGGCTTCGATGGGGGTGATGGGACCGGGCGCGATGCCACGGCCCGTCACGCGGACGGGATAGGGGGTCGTGGCACTGGCGCCCGCCTCGATGCGGCGCATGGCCTGCGCCAGATCTTCAAGCACGATGGCCTCGCTCGGGTTCAGGGCCGACTCGGCCCACGGCGCCGCGCGGTAATTCTCCAGGGCCAGCCAGAGGGCCACGCCGGCGGTCGAGGCCAGCAGGGCGATGGCCATCGGCCACCAGGCTGTCTGTCGGGATGTGTCGGTGCGCGCCATCAGTCCAGATCGAAGTAGGCCAGGTGGGACTGCTCCACCAGCTCGGGGTTGGGCACCGGGGCCGACAGGGCCTCGCCTCGCAACTGCTCGACCAGTGCACGGGCTTCCGGACGCGAGATATCGATGTGCTGACTCTGGAGCCAGGGATACACGGTGGCCCAGTCGTTCCGGACCGAGAACGCCTCTTCGCGAAGCAGCACTGGCAGGCCGGCCAGGCGCACGCCCCACGACGCCCCCAGCACGACCACCAGCAGCAGCGCAGCCACACGGCGCAGCCAGCCGAAGCTCTGGGCCGCGGAAAGCAGGTCCCGAAGCGCCACAAACACCAGCAGCGCCCAGCACGCAC
>JAKFYA010000266.1 GCA_021731095.1 Acidobacteriota bacterium
CCATTGGCCATTCAGGCCGCGGCGACCACCCTGCATACGGGATGAGACGACATTGAACAGCCAGAAGATCACCACGAGACCGATCAGCAGGACTTTCCCCGAGGCCGGTTCGGCGCGTCCCCGGCGCCGGTCGGCGGGAACCCCCTGCAGGGTGACCTGACGGCCTTGTGCGATCCGGTCGATGATCTGTGCGGTGCCGGCGAGCAGGCCCCCGCCGTAGTTCCCACGTCTGAACTCGGGCACCATGGCCGTCCGACTGGTTTCTCCCGCAAAGCCGTCCGTGACGAAGCCCTCCAGGTCGTACCCGACCTCCACCCACACCTGCCGGTCATCTACGGCCAGCACGACGAGGAGTCCGTTGTCTTTCCCTTTGGTGCCTACGCCGCGGCCCTGATTCTCGAAAAGCTTCACGGCATACGACCGAATGTCGGCAAAGGGCTTGAAACTTCGCACGGTCGCCACCACCACCACGTCGCCGCTGGCCTCCTGCAGTGACCGGATGAGGGCTTCCATGGCCCGCGTGCTCTCCGGATCGACAACGCCCGCGAAGTCGTTGACGGGTGCGGTGAGAGTCGGGAGGGCCGGTTGTGCCATCGCCGGGGCGACCCAGGCGCAGGCAAGCCACAGGCACGGCACGAGGCACAGCCAGACGAAGTGGCGCCAGCAGGACCGACACGATGGGGCGTTCACGGTTGTCTCCAGCCGTTGATGAAGGCCGCCAATTGGTCCAGAGCTGCCAGATACTCCGGGAACAGGCGTGCGGCGTCGCCTGACGCCAGTCCGGCATCGTGCTCCAGTTGCAGTAGGGCATCCACCGTGCTGGCCGGGAGGCCGGCGACCTGTGCGCCCAGATGCGCGATGGAGCCACCGGACGCCACGGCACGAGCGGCATCGCCACAGAGCCAGGCCACATGCCGTAGAAGAGCGGCAAAGGCGGGCACCGAGGCGGAAATCAGGGCCGCCACATCTCTTGGCGAGTTGGCGGCTTCGATGTAGCCCTCACGGACGTGAACCAGATGGCTCCTGACCTGCGTCTCGCAGGCCCGGCGTGTGTCCTCGGGGCCAATATGCGTGTCGGTGAAGGGATCGGGTCCAAAGGCGACGTGATGCCAGCGAATGATGGCGCCGTACTCCAGAGGGAAGGCATCCAGAGATTCCCGGAATTCCGTCGCGGGGAGCACAAGGGGCGTCGCCAGGCCCGCCTTCTGCCACGCGCGTGCGTGGCTGGCGCAGGCCTCGAGATCCTGCGCACTCAAGGCCTCCACCAGCGCGAGGCAGCGGGTGGGTCCATTGCCTTGCTGACCGCCGTACACCACAAGGGCTCCCAGCCTGGTCGTGAAGATGCGCTGGAGGTCTGCGAGAAGGGCGGCGACGGCTGGAGTGGTCACGCTCATGCGCTCCATTCTACTGGCTCTATATAGAATGAAGCTGTGCGGTTGAGACGACTGACGATTGGATGTATCGGCGGGGGAACGGGGTTGCCCAGCCTGCTCGGCGGGCTGAAGAACAACCCCTGGCTGGCCCTGAACGCCGTGGTCACGATGTTTGACAGTGGCGGCAGCTCCGGACAGCTCAAGGATGAGCTGGGTGTGCTGCCTCCTGGGGACGTCCTGAAATGTGCGTTGGCCCTGGCACGGAACGAAGGGGAAGCCCGACGTGTGCTGCTGTCCCGGTTGCCGAGCATCGAGCATCCGCGCCTGTCCGGGCATACGGGAGGAAACCTTCTGCTCTCGATGATGGAGCAGTACAGCGGAGACTTCCTGGCGGCCGTCGATGGACTCCGCGCGCTGCTGGACTGTCGGGGGCGTGTCTGGCCGGTCAGCGTAGATGCCGCGTCCATCTGCGCCGAGTACGGTGATGGTTCGGTGACGCGTGGCGAGGTCGAGGTTGACGCAGGGCAGACGGGCGGTGCTCGTGTCAGCCGCGTCTGGTTGGATCCAGAGGCCCGAATGCACCCGCGGGCGGCGGCGGCCATGCGGGACTTCGACGCGGTCGTCATTGGCCCTGGCAGCTTCTTCACCAGCATCATGCCTCCGCTTCTCGTGCGAGGCGTGGCCGAGGCGCTGGCCCAGGTGCCTGGACCCGTCATTCTCATTGCCAACCTGCTGACAGAAGGTCGGGGTATGGCCGGGTTTACCGCTGCAGACGCCGTGCGGCGAGTGTCCGAGGCCATCGGACGACCGGTCGACGTCGTGGTGGTGAACACGGGCCGCCCGCCCGAGGATATCGTCGAGCGGTATGCGACCGAGCACAAGTATCCGCTCGAGCTGGGGGATCTCCCGGCATCCTGTGAACCGGTGCTGGGAGAATTCTGGTTCAGAGACATCGCCCGTCACGATCGTCGCCGTCTGGCCTTTGCCGTGTGGGCTGTGCTCAGTGAGCGACTGCTTGGTTCGGCCGCTCACTGGTCAGACACGGTCGCCCCACCTGTGCTGACCACAGACGAATAGGCAGGCGCATGGCCGTCAGGCCGGAGGAGTGACGTGGCAAAGCGGTACTGGTTGATGAAGTGCGAGCCCTCGGCCTACACAATCGAGGATCTGGAGCGAGACGGTCGGACAAGCTGGGAAGGCGTCCGGAACTACCAGGCGCGGAACTTCATGCGCGATGACATGCACGTGGGAGACGGCGTGTTGTTCTACGCATCCAATGCCGACCCCTCCGGTGTCACGGGCACGGCGCAGATCGTGCGGGCTGGCTATCCCGATCACACCGCGTGGAGCAAGGGGCACAAGTACTTCGACCATGCGAAGGGTGAGGACTCTCCCGTCTGGTACATGGTGGACATTGGCTTTGGCCAACGATTTGGCGCGACCGTGCCGCTGGAAACGCTCAAGGCGACCCCGGGGCTCGAGGCGATGGCGGTGACCCAAAAAGGAAGTCGTCTGTCGGTGCAGCCCGTGACGAAGTCCGAGTTCCAGCTCGTGGTTCGCCTGGGTCGCTCACGCTGAGCCCGGTCCTGATCGTCTGCAAGACAGGAGTGCCTGACTCTCGTTAAGGTGCCGTTAAGCCCATCTCTCTAAGCTCATCTCAGTCACATTCCCATGGAGACCGAGATGAGGCTACTGATTCCGACAGCGCTGTGTCTGTCCCTCGCCGCTGCGAGCGCCGTCCTTGCTGCAGCCGCCCCGCGCGACTTCCTCTCGACCTACGAAGCCTCGGCCAGGTCCACGGATCCCGGCTTCGGGGCCAGCGCCACACGCGGCGCCGCGTTCTTCACCAGTCGCCATGGCTCCGACTGGAGTTGTGCCACCTGCCACACCGCCACGCCAACAGCGATAGGTCGTCACGCGGCAACCGGCAAGGTCATTCAACCACTCGCGCCTTCTGCCAACTCCGCACGTCTGACGGATCCGGCGAAAGTGGACAAATGGTTCAGGCGGAACTGCAGCGATGTGCTCGGGCGTGCCTGCACGCCGAAAGAGAAGGCCGACGTGGTGGCCTGGCTGTTGTCCATTCGCTGAGGAGATTGATCATGACCCGAGTGATTGTGTTCGCTGTGCTGTTCCTGCCGGCCGTCCCGGCGCTCGCGGGCCAGAGCGTGTCTGCGCCATCGGAGCTGTGGCGCGAGGAGTGCAGCGCCTGCCATGTGGCATACCCACCCAGGCTGTTGCCGGCCGAGTCGTGGAGAGCCATCATGGCCGGCCTTCCGAAACACTTCGGCGTGGATGCCAGTGTGGAGCCGGCCGTGTCACGCACGATCGAGCAGTTTCTGGTGACCAGCGGCAGCCTGAAGCCATCCAGAACCGGAGCCGGTGCCCCTCTGAGAATCACGGAGACGCCCTGGTTCATGCGGAAACACCGTGAGGTACCCCAGCGCGCCTGGACGCGCCCGCAGATCAAGAGCCCGGCCAACTGTACGGCCTGTCACACCGGGGCCGGGGCCGACAACTACAGCGATGACAGCGTTCGGATTCCCCGATAGGAGGGCGTGATGGCAACAACGGTGCGCACAACGCGGATTCTGGTGTGGGATGTGCCCGTCCGGGCGTTTCACTGGTTGCTGGTGGCGGCATTTGCCGGCGTGTTCCTCACGGCGGAGAGTGAGCGTCTGCGTGTGATTCACCTGCAGCTGGGCTATGCCATGGCGGGGCTCGTGGGGTTGCGGATTGTCTGGGGCTTTGTCGGGAGTCCCTACGCGCGATTTGCGTCATTTGTGGCTGGACCTTCCGCGGTCTGGCGCTACCTCCGTTCCGTGCCGACGGCGACGCCGGAACACCATGTTGGCCATAACCCGGCAGGGGCGGCAGCGATGGTGGGGCTCATGGCGCTGACACTGGTAGCCGGAGTCACCGGGTGGCTCGGCTACGAACAACTCGTCGGGGAATGGATTCTCGGCGTGCATGAAGCGGCTGCCGGAGCGATGATGGCTCTGGCAGGCGTCCACGTGGCTGGCGTCCTCCTCGCCAGCGTTCGGCATCGCGAGAATCTGGTCGGGGCGATGGTCACGGGCTGGAAGCGTGTGCCGGCATCGGCAGGCCTGGGGAGTGTCCCTGAGCCTGGCGCATGTGCAAGGCTGGGCGTGGTGGCATCAGAGAGGTAACGCACGTGCGGATACTGCTGGTGGAGGATGACGGGCTCTTGGGCGATGCCGTGCAGGCCGGACTCCGGCAGGCCGGGTTTGCCGTGGAGTGGGTGAGGGATGGCGCCACGGCTGAACTGGCCGCGTCCACCGAGCCCTTTGCTGCCGTGGTACTGGACCTCGGCCTGCCCGGTCGCTCCGGCCTTGAGGTACTCCGCGAGCTGCGCCGCCGTGGGAACCGGATTCCCGTCCTCATCCTCACGGCACGCGATGCGGTGGACGACAGAATCCAGGGACTCGATGCCGGGGCGGACGACTATGCTGTCAAGCCGTTCGACCTGGGAGAGCTGGCGGCGCGCCTGCGCGCGCTCACCCGCCGCGCGGCAGGTCTCGCATCCCCCACGCTGACGCTTGGCAACCTTGTGCTGGACCCGGCCGGTCGCACCGTGACTGCCGACGGGGTACCGGTCCTGCTTTCGGCCCGCGAATTCGCCCTGCTCCATGCCTTGATGCGTCAGGCCGGGAAGGTGCTGTCACGGTCCCAGCTCGAAGAACACCTGTACGAATGGGGGCAGGAAGTCGAGAGCAATACAGTCGAGGTCTTCATCCACCACTTGCGTCGGAAGATCGGTGCAGACCATATTCGCACCATCCGTGGGGTCGGCTATCTGATGGCTGCCAACCAACAGACGTGAGGTACTGATGTTCCGCTCCCTCAAAGCCCGCCTGGCGACGTTGATCCTGGTGGCCGTCGTGGCCGTCTGGGGCAGTGCGACCTGGCTGACGTATCAGGAAGCGCGCCACGAGATCGACGAACTTCTGGACGCGCATCTGGCGCAGTCTGTCTCCCTGCTCGTGGCACAGGCAGGTGACGAGCTCGAGGAGTTCGAGACTGATCACGCGGATGTTGGGCTGCCGCTGTCTCCGGCCGTCGCATTCCAGGTGTGGGAACATGGGACACGGCTGACCCTCCACTCGTCCGATGCCCCGGATGTGCCGCTGGCTCACGGCGAGGCGGGTTTCTCCAATCAACGCATTGATGGGCACGCCTGGCGTGTGTTCTCCGCCTGGGACCGCGAGCGCGAGACACTGGTCCATGTCGGAGAGCGCGTCGAGGCGCGTGTGTCCATTGCACGCGAGATGCTGGCGGCGTCACTGGCGCCGCTCCTGCTGGCGGTGCCCCTGCTTGGACTGCTGACGTGGCTCGCGGTTCGGCAGGGTATGCGCCCGCTGGACCGCATTGCGTCGGCCGTCGCGGTGCGGGATGCGCAAAGTCTGGATCCCTTGGATACCCGCGGAGTGCCGTCCGAGCTCAGTGCCTTGATCGAGCGACTCAATGGCCTGTTTTCCCGGGTGAGCGAGTCACTTGAGCACGAGCGCCGGTTTACTGCGGATGCTGCGCATGAACTTCGCACCCCGCTGGCAGCCATCCGGGCGCAGGCCCAGGTCGCCCTGGGTGCGGCCGATGAGGGCGAACGTGCCGCCGTGCTGCGGAAGGTCGTGAGCGCCTGTGACAGGACCGCCCGGGTGGTAGAGCAGTTGCTCACGCTGGCCAGACTGGACGCGTCGTCTGCCGCGGCGCCAGGCAGCGTGGCGCTACGGGCTCTCGCCATTGAGGCGCTTGCGGAAGCGGCTCCAGGGGCCTTGGCGCATGGTGTCGAACTGTCGTGTGAGCCGGGAGAGGACGTCCACGTGCCGGGTCATGCCGGGTTGCTGCAGATTTTGCTCAGGAATCTGCTCGACAACGCCATTCGTTACACACCAGCCGGGGGAGAAGTGCGGGTTGAGCTCACCTCGGCTCGGGACGGCATCGTGCTTTCGGTGGCCGACAGTGGTGTTGGCATTCCGCCGGGCCAGCGGGCGCGAGTCCTGGAGCGCTTCTACCGGATTGTGGGCAACCGCGCCGAAGGCAGTGGGCTGGGCCTGTCGATTGTGGCCCGGGTTGCTGCCGTGCACGGCGCCGTGATTGACCTGGGTGACGGGATCGGGGGCAAGGGGACCCGTGTTGCCGTGACCTTTCCACGAACGCCTGGGAAGGTCACGGCCTAACTCTCGTCAGCGCTCATCCGATTCAGCGGCTTGGCAAACACCAGCAGGAGCAACCCGAAGGCGGCTGCAACGGCCGCCACCACGCCGAACAGGGTCGGGAGCGGTAGCGACTCGTAGAAACCGGCGATGCGGCCTCCGATGTAATTTCCATTCGAGAGGCCAAGGAACCACACACCCATGACCAGGCCACCGATGCGGGCGGGCGCCAGGCGGCTCATGGCACTCAGTCCGACCGGACTCAGCGCCAGCTCTCCCCACGTGTGCAGCAGGTAGGTCAGGGCCAGCCAGCCAGGCCCCACCATGCCACCCCCGGACGTGATGCGGGCAGCCGGCACCAAGACAGCGAATCCGGCGGCGACCAGCAGGAGGCCGACGGCGAACTTGGCTGCAGAGCCCGGTTCCTGACCACGCGAGGCCAGCTTCACCCACAACCACGCAAACGCTGGCGTGAACGTGATGATGAAGAGCGGATTGGCAGACTGGAACCAACTGCTCGGGAACGCCATGCCCAGCACGGTGTTGTTGGTGAACTCGTCTGCGAACAGGTTGAGCGTCGAACCGGCCTGCTCGAAGACCGAGGAGAAGATGGCGAAGCTCAGGAACAGGACGCCAATGACCACGAGATGATTGCGCTCCGCGGGTGTCCAGCCTCCCGACAGGAAGACCCAGGCAAAGAACCCCACACTGAGCAGCAAGAGCATGATGCCGGCCGCGTCGGCGATCTGCTTGGCCGTGATTGGAATGATGCCCGTCCACATGCCAAGGCCGAAGACCACAATGACGGCGGCGGCCATCGCGACCCAGCGCGCAGCCCGCTGTTTCTGGGTGGCCAGGTCTGCGTCGTTACCTGGATGCGCAGGTTCGCGTCCCGCATCTCCCAGATTCTTGCGTCCCAGTACGAACTGGGCCAGGCCAAGCAACATGCCGAACCCGGCAGCTGCGAATCCCACGTGCCAGCCGACGCGCTGGCCGAGATAGCCGCACACTAGTGGCGCGACGAAGGCACCGGTGTTGATGCCCATGTAGAAGATGGAGTAGCCGGCATCGCGGCGCCCGTCATCGTGGGCGTACAGGCGACCGACGATGACGCTGACATTGCCCTTCAGCAGTCCGGTCCCGATGACGATGAGCGCCAGGCCCAGGTAGAACGTCGTCAGGGAGGGGACGGCCATGCTGAAGTGGCCCGCTGCGATGAAAAGCCCCCCTGTGATGACGGCTCGCTGAGGACCCAGCCACTGGTCGGCAATCCAGCCGCCTGGCAGCGTCGCCATGTACACCATCGAGGTGTACAGGCCGTAAATGGCCCCGGCAGTCACGGCGTCGAAGCCGAGCCCCCCGGTGTCGGGTGAGGCCACCATGAACAGGATCAGCAGCGCCCGCAGGCCGTAGAAACTGAAGCGCTCCCACATCTCCGTGAAGAAGAGTGTGGAGAGGCCGCGGGGGTGGCCGAAGAAGGCGTGATCGTGCGGAGCCGTCATGCCCGAGAGGATACTCCGATTGTCCGGGTGATGAGACCCGGACAGGCGGCTACTGGGGCTTGAATTCCGGAGGAAGGGTCGCCGTCGACTCGCCGAAGAAGAATTCCTCGAGCTGGCGGGCGATGAGCGCCTGTGCCTCTTTCTGCCAGGGCAGCAGGCGGTATTCGTTGAGGATCATCTTCTGGCGTTCTTCCCACATCTTCCACGCCTGTGCGGAGACATTTTCGAAGATACGCTGGCCGAGCGGGCCTGGCCAGGGAGCGTTCTCCAGGCCGGGAAGTTCCTGCTGCAATTTGACGCACTTGACGATGCGGCTGCTCATGACCCTGATCGTAGCACCCCGGTCGGCACCTTCTCCACCTGCACCCGTGCGTCGTTGTAGCAGGCGCCTCCACCGAGGTCAGTCAGCGTGTCCGGGATCAGGGCGTTGGTGGTGGCGCCATTGAGCGTGTGGCGGCTCCACAAGCCCTTGGCCAACGAGACGGTACCGGGCCGTACACCGGCCGCCACTGTCACATGGCAGCGCACGTCGCCGAGAGGATTGTGCAGCCGTATCTCGTCACCATCCTCGATACCGCGGGCCGCGGCGTCGTCCGGGTGCATCAGCGCCTTGGACGCAGGCCGGCTCAACTCGCCCAGCGTCGAGCTGATGGTGCGTTCACTGGCCGGAGAAATCAGGGCCAGGGGATAGGCGCTGGTGCCGGGGTCGGCCTGGTACCCGTACAGGCCGGCCGGGGCCTCTGCATCGAGGCTGTCATCGAACAGGTGCACCTTGCCATCGGCCGTCAGTGGGTGGACGTCCACGAACTGCACCGGACGGCCGCCCCAGGGAGGAGTCGCGGCGCCGCGGTCGCGAAGCCCAGCCGCCATGTCTTCCGGCAACTGACCGAGGATATTCAGCATCTCGTCCAGTTCGCCAAGGGCATCATCGTCTTTGGCCAGGTCGAGGCGCTGCAGCAGCTCCCCGAAGACGTCCGCATTGCAGCGTGCCTCACCCACAGGTTCGATGGCGGGCCTGCCAAGCTGCAGGGACAGTGACCCATACCCGCGCACGAGGTCGTAGCCCTCGAGGAAGGTGGTGGCTGGCAGCAGCACATCGGCATAGCGTGCCGTGTCAGTCATCACCTGTTCGAAGACCACGGTGAAAAGGTCCTCACGCAGCAACCCCTGCTGCACACGCCGCTGGTCGGGTACTGTGGCCACCGGGTTGCAGTTGTAGGAGAAGAGCACCTTGACCGGTGGGTCGGTCGCTTCCAGCAGGGTCCGGCCCAGCTGGGTCATGTTGACGATGCGCCGGCTGGGGTCACCAGGTTCGTTCCAGGTCTTGGTGATACCCCAGGAGGCCGAGTTGCTCATGGCATACCCACCGCCGCGGACGCCGAACTTGCCGCCCACGGCGGGCAACGCCAGGATGGCCATGGAGGCATTGCCTCCATTCCGGTTGCGTTCCTGCCCCCAGCCACACCGGACCAGTGCTGGCGAGGTTGTCGCATACAGGTCGGCCACACGCCGAAGGTCGTGTTCCGGGACCCCCGCTTCCTCGGCGGCCCGTGACAGGGTCCACTCCGCCGCGCGGGCACGGAGCCTGGCAGCGCCAACCGTGTGAGCCGAGAGAAAGGCCTCGTCGGCGTGGCCTCCCTCAAACAGGTGGCGGTGGATGGCGAGCGCGACAGGCAGGTCGGTGCCGGGTCTCACGGCCAGGTGAATGTCGGCGAGGCGCGCGAGTGGAGTCGCCCTCGGGTCAATGACCACCAGCACCGCGCCATTCCGTTGAGCCTGCCGGATCGCCGGAACCAGGTGGAGGCCGGTCGCATTCGGGTTGCAGCCCCAGAGCAGGATCAGTCTGGCTTCCGGATAGTCGGCATAGCAGACCGACGGCATCTTCCCGTACAGCGTCATGTTGGCCAGGCCGGTCGGCACGGCGCAGAGCGTCCGGGCCAGACGAGACGCGCCAAGCCTGGCAAAGAGCATCGCGTCGCTCGTATCCTGCGTCAGCAGACCGTTCGACCCACCGTAGAAATAGGGAAGGATCGATTCGCCTCCGAATTCCTCGTGTGCGGCTTCAATGGCGGTCGCCACGCGGCCAAGCGCGTCGTCCCACGACACCCGCTCGAAAAGCCCCACGCCCTTTGGGCCCTTGCGAACCATCGGGTGCAGCAGGCGGTCCGGGCCGTAGATGCGCTCGCCGAAGCGGCGAACCTTGGCGCAGATGTACCCGTCGGTGACCGGGTTGGTGTGTGAGCCATCAATCGAAATCACACGGCCCTTTTCGACGCCGACAGACAGACTGCAGGCATCCGGACAGTCGAGCGGGCACACGGTGTCGACGTGTTGGCCTGACGTGGGCTGAGTCGCCATGGACACGAGTGTAGCTGACAGGGCCAAGAGTGGTACAGTCGGACTATGCCCCTCCCGCACGTCGTCATAGTCGGCGGCGGATTCGGCGGGCTGTCCGCAGCGCGCGCCCTGAGACATGCGCCCGTTCGTGTCACCCTGCTCGACCGCCGGAACCATCACCTGTTCCAGCCCCTTCTGTACCAGGTCGCGACAGCCACGCTCTCGCCTGGGGACATCGCATCACCCATTCGCTGGGTCCTGCGCCACCAGAAGAACCTGCAGGTACTGCTGGTCGATGTCACGCGGATCGACGCCGGTGCCAGGCAGGTCGTGGTCACGGAAGGCCTGCCGATCAGTTACGACTTTCTGATCCTGGCTACCGGTGCGAGCCACGCCTACTTCGGTCGGGACGAGTGGCGACCATTCGCGCCAGGGCTGAAGTCGCTTGAGGACGCCCTCGACATCCGTCGTCGCGTGCTGATGGCATTTGAGCGGGCCGAACGTGAGGCCGATCACGACCGTCGGGACATGCTCCTGACCTTCGTGATCGTGGGCGGTGGCCCGACCGGTGTCGAACTGGCTGGCACGCTTGCCGAGATGGCGCGGCGGACACTCCGCGAGGAGTTCCGCACGATAGAAACCTCCAGGACCCGCATCGTCCTGGTCGAGGCGGGCCCGACGATCCTGGCCTCATTTCCGGAGAAGTTGCGGGATCGCGCCAGGGCCGCGCTGCAGCAGAAAGGCGTGGAAGTCTGCGAGCGGACGGCCGTCACCCACATCGACGAGCGGGGCGTCCGCCTGGGAGATCAGCCACTGGCCGCTGCCACGGTGGTCTGGGCGGCAGGTGTCGCGGCGTCCCCCCTGGTCGGCACCCTTGGCACACCGCTCGACCGGGCCGGTCGGGCTATCGTGGAACCAGACTTGTCCCTGCCTGGTCATCCCGAAGTCTTCGTCGTGGGCGACGCCGCGTCATTCTCACACCAGAATGCTCGACCGCTGCCCGGCGTGGCGCAGGTGGCCATGCAGGGTGCGGTGCAGGCGGCCCGCAACATCGTCAGGCGAATGGCCGGCGAGGCCACCCGACCATTTCACTACACCGACAAGGGCAACATGGCCATTGTCGGGCGGGGAGCGGCCATTGCCGACCTCGGCTTCCTCCGCTTTTCCGGATTCCCGGCATGGATGGTCTGGATCTTCCTGCACATTTTCATGCTGATCGGCTTCCGCAATCGCCTCTCGGTGCTGATGCAGTGGGCACTGTCGTACCTCACGATGCAGCGGAGTGTGCGGCTGATCACGGTGGCGCCTGCCACGCACGTGGAGCGCGAAATCGGCGAGTGAACGCGCCGCGTGTGGCGTCAGGCGCCGAACAGAAGGGCTAGGCGTCGCGTCTGGGATAGTGGGTGTCGACGTAGGTATCGACCAGCGTCCTGAAGCCGTCCGCCAGTTCGTCATAGGTGCCCCGAAGGGTCGTGGCGTGCTTGCCGTCAATGAAGACGGGACAGTTCGGCGCTTCCCCGGTACCGGGCAGGCTGATGCCAATATTGGCGGCCTTCGATTCACCAGGGCCATTCACCACGCAGCCCATGACCGCAAGGGTCAGGGCCTCGACGCCGTCATAGCGGCGTTTCCATGTCGGCATCTGCTCGCGGATGTAGTCCTGCGTGCGCTCGGCCAGTTCCTGGAACGTTGAGCTCGTGGTCCGGCCGCAACCGGGGCACGCAGTGACGCTGGGGGAGAACGACCGGATGCCAAGCGCCTGCAGCAGTTCGCAGGCGGCGTAGACCTCTTCGCGCCGGTCCCCACCCGGCTTTGGCGTCAGGGAAATTCTGATGGTGTCCCCGATGCCTTCGTTCAGCAGGACACCGAGGGACGCGGACGACCAGACCAGTCCCTTCACGCCCATTCCCGCCTCGGTCAGTCCCAGATGCAGGGGTTGATCCGTTCGCCGGGCCAGGTCTCGGTAGATGGCGATGAGGTCCTTCGGGCGAGAGACCTTGCACGAGATGATGATCTGGTCCTTCCGCAGTCCGGCCTCGAGCGCGAGTTCCGTGGATTCCAGCGCCGAGATCACCATGCAGTCGTTGAGAATCTCTTCCGAGTCCCGACCCAGGTTCCGGTCGGTATTCTCCTGCATCTTGGCCAGCACCAGGTCCTGGTTGAGAGAGCCTCCATTGACGCCGATCCTGACGGGACGGCCATGCTCGCGGGCCACCTTGCAGATGGTGGTGAACTGTTCGTCGCGGCGTGCGCCGGTCCCCACGTTGCCTGGATTGATGCGGTACTTGTCCAGAGCCGTGGCGCATGCGGGATAGCGCGTCAGCAACTGGTGTCCGTTGTAATGGAAATCCCCGATGAGAGGCGCCGTGCAGCCTGCGTCGAGCATGCGTTGCTTGATCTCGGGCACCGCCGCTGCCGCTTCCGGGATGTTCACCGTGATGCGGACCATCTCCGACCCTGCCTCAGCCAGTTCAATGCACTGGCGCGCGGTGCCGGCGGCATCAGTCGTGTCGGTCATCGTCATGGATTGCACGACGACAGGGGCACCACCGCCGACCAGTAGTGACCCGACGCGGACGCCAACGGTTTTGTGCAAGCGGACCAGAGCAGGCATGGGCCCATGATACCGGCTTGGCCAGGCGGTTTCACCCGCTGGCGTCGGACCAGCCGTCCCGCTCGAGGGCTCCACGGACGTCATCGGCCCGTGCCAGGGCCAGTTCGAGGGTGTCGTAGTTTTCGGCCCGGTCCATGACGTCGTCAATGAACCACGCGAGAGTGGCGCGCCCGGCCGTGGCCAGCAGTGTGGCGTGCGCATGCGCACGGCCCCGATGCAAACGCCAGAGGACGGTCGATTCAGAGAAGGTACTCACGGCTTGCCAGTGTAGTGCCCTGGCTGTCCCGGTACAATGGCGCAGCGCCCGCGCGGTGGGCAGGAGAGAGACAGCGTGGACACGAGCGAGAACAGAGCGCCGGACACCCTCTTGTGCGGGTGCCGTGTGGTAGCGGGCCGGGACAGGCTGGGCCGCGGCGTCGGGACGATCGTCGAGCGCGGTCCCGACTGTGGTCGGGATGATCACCAGTCTGGTCGTGTGGTGTTGTTGCCTGGACGCGAACATGCCCGCCAGGAATAGTGCCGAGTCCATCGTCAGTGTGTCCTGGCCTGACCACCTGACCTTTGGCGAGGGCGACGGCCGTCTGGCCACACCGGACGCCGTGGCGAGGCGGATGGAGGTGTGGCGGGACGAACTTGGCGCCACCGGACTCCACTGGCGCGTCCTTCGGTCGAGGATTCCCGGGACCTTCCGGGCCGCTCGCGGCTATGCGCACCCCTCCGCCACGGCTGCGGCAGCCGCGCAGTGGGACGAGATGAAGACCGTGCCGACCCTGGCGCGGGCTGCCGGTCTGCAGTCCTGGCTGTACGTCAGCCTGTTCGATGATGGCTATCCCCTCGCGCCGCCCTCGGTGCGAGCAGTCAGTTATCACAATGCCATGCACGGGCGGCATGTGGCGTGGCAGAGCCGGCTGACTGAGCAGCACCCGGACTGGGTGACGGTAGACCGCCGCGGCCGTCGTCAATGGGGCGTCGTGAACCTGTTGTCAGCGGGTGCCCGTCGTGCCATGCGGGATCGCATGCTGGGGTTGCTGAAAGGCACAGGATTCGATGGACTGTTCGTGTGCCTCCGCTCGCAATCGCGTCCGGCCGATCAGGCCGATCAGTTCGGCTTCAACCCGGCGGCCCTGCGGGCCTTCAAGGTCCGCCATGGACACGCGGTCAGTCGGGACCCAGCCGTTCTCCAGGGGTGGAGGGACCTGCTGGGTGATGGATTGACCCAGTTCCTGGTCGAGTTGCGCTGCGCGCTTGGCAGTCGACAACTGGGCGTCGGCGTGCCCCGTGGCGATATCCTTGGCCCTCCGCTCGGCAACACCACGTTGGCCTGGCGCGACTGGATGGCCGGCGGACTGGTTGACGCCATGGTCGTGGACCAGGACTCGTCGCGGTGCCCGTCCATGTGGCATCACCTGTGGCCCATGCATCAGGGCACGGGCTATCTGCAGGACTACCGAACCGGTGAAGGCATGCCACCCCTGCGACGCCAGTTACAGCGGGAATACGGGCCTCTGGCAGCCGACACCCACGTCGACCTGTGGGTTGCGCGCCAGTGGCACGACAGGGCACCTCGCGAGGAGTCGGCGTTGGCGCGGATTCCCGGAGTGGCCGGCATGGTGTTCAGCTCATTCCGGCACGACAACCCCGGGGCCATAGCACGGGGAAACTGGCGTGCTGGTCGCACCGGCGCCACTGGCCGCCCGGTCAGGCCTAGATGATCACGCGGACCATCGCATCGGACGGCAGACACGACAGGTACCTGTGAAAGGTCTGCTGGTGGAATGACACAGGACGCGGCGTGCACTGAGAGCGATGTGCTCGTGATTGGAGCGGGAGCGGCCGGCCTGGCGACGGCGATCTTTGCTGCGCGGGCATGCCCCGGGCTGCGCGTACGATGTCTGGACGGAGCCCGCACGCTCGGCGCCAAGATTCTGGTCAGTGGAGGGTCGCGCTGCAATGTCACCAACCGTACGGTGACCGAGCGGGACTTCCGGGGAGGGTCGCCGCGGCGAATCAAGGCTGTCCTCCGCGCGTTTCCGGTAGACCAGACGGTCGCCTTCTTCGGGGAACTGGGCGTCTCCCTGCACGAGGAAGCCCACGGAAAGCTGTTCCCGGACTCGAACCGGTCGAGGACGGTTCTGGAAGCCCTGCTGGCCGAATGCGTGCGCAGGAAGATTGATTTGCAGACCAGTGCCCGGGTGCAGGCCGTCCGGCCCGATGGGCAGGTCTTTGAGGTGGAGACGGCAGACCGCATCTTCCGCGCTCGAGCGGTCGTGCTGGCCACGGGCGGCGTGGCCTTGCCCAAGAGCGGGAGCGATGGGTTTGGGTATCAGTTGGCAGCCCGGCTCGGGCACACGGTCGTGCCCCCTGTCCCGGCCTTGGTGCCGCTGGTGCTGGGAACCGGTCCCTATGCCGCACTTTCTGGCGTCAGCCATGACGTCGAGGTCACCGTGCGTGACGCGGGCACCACAGTCCGTCTTCGTGGCGCCCTCCTGTGGACGCACTTCGGTGTGAGTGGCCCGGTGATCCTGGACGCGTCGCGACACTGGCTGCGAGCGCAGCAGGAGGCGCGTGTCGCTTCGATGTCCCTCAATCTGCTTCCGGGTGAAACACCAGCGTCCGTTGATGCGGCCATGGTGGCGGCGGCGCAGGCGCATCCGCGCGGTACTCTGGCGGGCCTGTTGAAGTCGACCCTTCCGGGTGCGGTTGCTGAGGCGTGGGTGAGTGCCGAAGGCCTGGCGCTGTCGACGCCCGTATCGCAGGTACCACGCGACCAGCGAAAGGGCCTGGCCACCCGGTTGACCGGAACGATGCTCGATGTCGTGGGTAGCAGGGGGTTCGTCCAAGCCGAAGCGACCGCTGGCGGCGTATCGCTGGATGAAGTCAACCCCGCCACGATGGAGTCGGTGGTCTGTCCCGGGCTGTATCTGGTCGGCGAAGTGCTGGACGTTGATGGCCGACTGGGAGGTTTCAACTTCCAATGGGCCTGGTCCTCGGGCCGCGTGGCTGGGCAGGCCCTGGGACGAGCGCTGGCTAGCTGATGGTCGGCTCCATCGTGGCCAGGGCGGAGCGGACGGCCACGGTGAGCGCGTCGGCCGTAATCCGGTGGTGCGAGGCGGTCCAGACGACCTCGCCGCTGCGAACCAGAATGGCCTGCGGACTCTGATGTCTCACTCCCAGCCGGACAGCCACGTGGTCTGACACCTGTCTGGAGGTCTGCACCGTCACCAGCGCGTGGCGAACCCGGGCGTCCGCGCTGGCCAGATACTGTTCCAGTTCCTCGTACGCGCTCATCGAGGTACCACAGGTCACGCTGTGCTTGAAAATCAGCAATGGATGCTGGCCCGAGTCGGCCACGAGAGCCTCGCTCCGGGCCGTGTCGTGGAGCGCTTCAAGGTGTCCGGGCGTCGTCATGCGTCTCCCTGGGAGGCTCGGTGGGCGGCTACTCGTGCCGCCAGTGTGCGCTGTCCCATATCAATGCGGCCATTGAAGCGGGCGCCGTCGGCGAGCACAACATGATTCGCACTCAGCGAACCGGCAACGTCGGCCGACGCATCAAGCGCGATCCGCTCGCTGGCAACGATGTGTCCGAGGAGGCGGCCTTGCACCAGGACATCCGTCCCATCCACATCGGCTTCGATGCGGGACGTCGGGCCCAGGATCAGTTGGCCGCCCCGGGCCTCGATGTGACCATGGACGGCGCCATCAATCTGGAGGGCCTCCGTGGTGGTCACGTCTCCACGGACGACTACGCCGGGGCCTATTCTGGTCATGTTCTTCTCCGAGTGTACAATCTCCTTCGGGCTTTCGGACCGCCGCCTCGTCGAGGGAGACAATCATGCTGAAGGAATTCCGTGAATTCGCTGTCCGTGGCAATGTCGTCGACATGGCCGTCGGCATCATCATCGGTGGAGCCTTCGGGACCATTGTCACCTCGCTCGTCGCGGACGTCATCATGCCGCCGGTGGGCCTGATTCTTGGCGGTGTCGATTTCTCGAATCTGTTTCTGGTCCTGCAGGACGGCGTCAAGGCACCCGCGCCCTACGCGTCGGTCGCGGCGGCCAAGGAAGCCGGTGCGGTGACGCTGAACTACGGACTGTTCGCCAACGCCGTGGTCAGTTTTCTCATCGTGGCGTTTGCGGTGTTCTCCCTCGTCAAGGCGGTGAACTCGCTCAAGAAGCAGGAAGCGGCGGCGCCTTCGGCGCCGCCTGTGCCGAGCGCGGAAGCTGTACTGCTCTCGGAAATTCGCGATGTGCTCAAGGCCGGCAAACAGGCCTGATGTTGCCCCGGGGAGGGGGCGCGACTATGCGTAGTACGACTGTCACAATGCTGATGCGGCTTGGCCTGGTGGGCCTGCTGGCCTGTGCGGTGCCGATGGGCGCCTCGGCGCAGGAAATGCACCGCATGACCCGACTGGGTGGCGCCACGCGCGTAACGGCTCCGGTCAAGACCGTGCCGGCGCTGAAGAAGGCGTTTTCGCGTTCCAGGCTGAAGAAGGACATGGCCACGGTGCTGAAGAAGATGGAACTGGGTTCCCTCGAAGCTGAGGTGCTCAGGAACCTGTCCGAAGGGACCGTGGAGGAAGTGAGCATTCAGCCCGGCACTGTGCTGGCATGGACGACTCTTCGCGAGCATGGCCGGATCCAGGTGCACCAGAACTCCCGCTGGGACGGCAAGAAGCCGTTCGAAGGCTTCCAGTTCGTTATTGACGACCTGAACAAGACCTACACCTTCGTGGTGCCGAAGGACTGCGGCAACCTGTCGCTTCTCACCTCCGAGCCGAGCCGCGAGACGGCGCGTCGGAATGAGGAAGCCCGCAAGGCCGAAGAGGCCCGCAAGGCTGAAGAGGCTCGCAAGGCCGAGGAGGCTCGCAAGGCTGAGGAGGCTCGTAAGGCCGAGGAGGCCCGCAAGGCCGAGGAGGCTCGCAAGGCTGAGGAGGCCCGCAAGGCCGAGGAGGCCCGCAAGGCTGAAGAGGCCCGCAGGGCAGAAGCCGCCCGTCTCGCAGCCGAGGCCGCCCGCAAGGCCGAAGAGGCGCGTCTGGCTGAGGAACGTGACCTGTCGGCCCGGCCGTTCGTGGCTGGCCTGGCTGGCAAGCAGCGTCGTCAGTACGGTCTCGAGGACCCGGCTGGCATCGGTACGGCCCGGGAAGATGGCTATTGCGATCCGCTTGTTGGCGTGAAGGCCGGCGTGGTCCGCAAGCTGGGCCACAGCAACTGGACCGTGGCTCCTGCTCTGGGGTACGCGCTCAACACGGACGAGCGCAAGCGCAGCAGCCTCTTCGGAGACGTGCCGCTCAACTACGTGCTGAAGAATGATGCCTTCATCGGTACCGGTCTCACCCTGTGGGACATCACGCACGGTGAGAGCATTACGGCGGGCTGGCTGGTGACCGGTGGTCTGCCCGTGTGGCATAACGATGCCAAGAAGCGGGCGATTCTGCTGACCGGTGAAGGGCGTCTGTTCTTCGACCGGGGCAGCGACCCCTCCAACAACTACCAGTTCTGGGG
>JAKFYA010000385.1 GCA_021731095.1 Acidobacteriota bacterium
GGAATACGGCAGAGCTCGAGCAACGAGTGCTTCTCACGCAGCGTCCGGTACTACGCCATGTAGCGTCCGGCCTGTCGCATGAACCATACAGGCGTGGCATCCACCGGCTCGCGCCGGCAGGCATTCAGAAATCTGGTGTTCTTCACGTCGTTCAATCCCGGACAGGCACGGATAACAGCTCTCTCGCGAGTGCCACCAGCTCTTCAAGCCAGAGGGGCTTGTAGCGGAGTTGTGCGCCAAGCGCCCGGATTTCCCCGGCCTGGGCCTCGTCAAGGTAGTAGTCGCCTGTGACGATGGCCACCGGAGTACCCGTCAGGCCGGGAATCGCACGGATGGCTCGGAGGAACTGGAGCCCCGAGGTCAGAGGCATCCGCAGGTCGAGAATGACGGCGTGCGGGCGATGGGACTGCGCCAGCGAGAGCCCTTCGTCTGCAGACAGAGCCGCCCAGACCTCATACCCTTCGAGCCGCAGCATCCGGGAAAAGGTGTCAGTGACGCTGATGTCGTCGTCGACAATCAGAATCCGGGACGGGCTGCCCGTTTCGGGCGGTAGCGACACGTCCCCCATTGTGGGGCCCGTCACTGACAGCGTCAAGCGCCCCAGAGATAAGTGCGTACGGCTGTGCGAATTGCCGCCAGCACCGTGCTATAGTCAGCCAACTTATGGGCGGCCATCGAGGGCCGACGTGGGTGTTGGCGCGACGCCGGAGGTTGTGTTGAGCCCAATTCTGGTTCGACCTGTCCGTGAGCAGCTCGAGCACGACAGGGTCATCCGCCTGCTACAGGCGAGATACAAGAAGAAGTACGAAGTCGGCATCAATCCGGGACCGTCTCTGACGGCGCCGGTCGGGCCGGCGATGGCGGCTGTCTACCCGGACGTGGTGCTTCAGGCACCAGATCGGGGACGGAAACTGCTCGGCGTGATCGAGGTCGAGACCGGAGAGTCGGTCAATCACCTCGAAGCCATGTCGCAGTGGGCCGCCTTTGCCAGGCTCAAGGTGCCCTTCGTGCTCTATGTACCCGCAGGCAGTGTGGATACCGCTCGTCGGCTCTGTGCTGACTATAAAATCCCTGCCGCCGAAATCTGGACCTTTCACACCGTGGGCGATGAGATTCGCTTCACGCTGATCCAGAAGACGGCCTCGGTGCCAGTACCCAAGGAGCCGCCCCCTGCGGCTGCCCAGGTGAAGGCCCCTGTCAAGGCACCCGTGAAGGCACCGGCCAAGGTGGCGCAGCCCGTCACAACGTCCGTCGCAGGACCTGTGAAGAAGGTCGCGACACCACCGGCGCCGAAGTCCGTGACGAAGCCTGCGTCCAAGTCCGTGACAAAGCCGGTGACGAAGCCGGTGACGAAGACCGCGACCAGGGCCGTTGCCAAACCGATCAAGGCGGCCAAACCGGCGAAGCCGGCCTTGAAGGCGGTGGCCAGGTCAGCCAAGTCTGTCCGCACGGCCAAGGCCGCGCCGGCCGCGAAAGTGGCCAAGCGGTCGGTGCCGAAGCCAGCCCCGAAGGCGACGGCAAAGGCCAAGGTCGCGAAGGCGCCGGTGAGGGGCGTGAAGGCGGCGAAGCCAGTCAAGCCTGGCGCCCGCAAGCCTGCGCCTCCGACCCGACGGTCCACCAAGTCGAGGTAGGGGCGACCGTGCCGTTTCTCCGCGTCCTGCGCGACAAACGCGGGTACGAAACCAGCTACCTGATGCACTGGTTCCGCGATGGCGGCCGGATGCGGTCCCGGGTGATCTATGCGTTCCGCACCCCTCCCGGGGTGCGGGTCGGTCGCAATCCGCTCGAGCCGGCCGTACGCCGGGAACTCGAGCACCTGTATCCCGAGCTTGAATTCGATTGGCGCAGCCTGCTGGATACCCAGCAGGTCGTGGATGCCAGTCCGGACGCCAGGCGGCCGCGCGGGCGCCGGCGTGGAGATGATGGACCGCCCCCGCCGCGGGCGCCGCGGGACACAGCCCCCCCTCCGCCCCCGGTTGAAGACGTGTCGGAGGCGTCCGACGAGGACGCCGCGCCTGCGCAGGCCCCGCCGCGCCTGCAGATTCCCGTCGCTCTCGACCCTGGCACCCCGGCAGAGCAGACAGCGTGGCTCGGGGAGTGGTACGCTCGGATCCGGGATGACGTTGAGCGCCGGACACAGGACCCCGAGCGGCGGGTCGCGCTGCTGGCTCTGGTCGAACAACTGAACCCCGAGCCCTGGGCGGGAGCCGGAGATGAGGCGGTGACCGAGGGGCTGGGCCAGGCTGTGGACGTGCTGCAGCGGCTATCCCGTGTCTTCGGACGTCGCCGGCGCCGTTCGCGCCGCGCCCGTCCTGCCTCCTCGTCAGAACCAACGACCGCCGAGTGATACATCTGTTTTCGGCCGCCATCCTGCGTATTGCCGGGCTGGGCGCCTGGGCGCCGGCGGGGTTCGTCGTGATCTACGTGGTCGCCACCATCTTCTTCATCCCGGGCGCCGTGCTCAGTGTGGCCGCGGGCGCCCTGTTCGGGTTCTGGCGTGGCGTGGCGCTGGTGATGGTGGGCGCCATTCTCGGGTCCGCAGCGGCGTTCGGTCTCGCGCGCCGGTTCGCCCACAAGCACATTGCTCATTGGCTGGAGAAGGATCCCCGGGTGGCGGCGGTGACTCGCGCCATGTCGGGGCAGGGCGTCCGCGGAGTGACGCTGCTGCGGATGTCTCCCGTCATTCCCTACAACATCCTCAACTACATCCTCGGCTTGACGCGGTTGAGCTTCCGCGACTACCTGCTCGGCTCGGTAGGGATGATTCCGGGAACCCTTCTCTATACCTACTCGGGGAAAGTGGTCGGGGATGTGGCGTTGGCCACCACAGGCGCGTCTGCTCCCAAGGGGCCAGGCTACTACGCGCTGCTGGCCGTGGGGCTGGTGGCGACTATCGCGATGACGGTCATGATCACGCGCTCGGCCCGCGCGTCCCTGTCAGATATCGAGCGCTAGGTCCCGGTCGTGAACCGGGCCTCGATGGCGAGGACCTTGTTGAGGCGGCGCTGGTGCCGGTCTTCCCGGCTGAATCTGGCCTTCAGGAAGACGTCGACAATCTCGCGGGCGACATTGATGCCGATGACCCGCGCACCCAGGCACAGCACGTTCAGGTCGTCGTGCTCCACCGCCTGGTGGGCCGTGTAGCAGTCGTGGCAGACCGAGGCTCTGATGCCGGGGAATTTGTTGGCCGCAATGGCCACTCCGGCCCCGCTTCCGCACACGATGATGCCCTTGTCTGCCGTGCCGCTTCGCAGGGCGCCGGCGACCGACTCGGCGCAATCGGGATAGTCCACCGGCGCGGTTGAGTAGGTCCCGAGGTCCGACACCGCATAGCCCTGGGCCGTCAGGGCGGCCAACAGTTCCTGCTTCATGTCGAAACCGGCGTGGTCGGCGCTCACAGCTACTCGCATCGGGCCGGATTATACCGTGCGGAGGCGCCTGATATACTGCCTCCATGCGACAGATCGCTTCGGGATGCCTCATCGCGGCGTGTGTGCTGCTGTCCATGAGCGCGCCGCGCGCCCAGGCCCAGAACAAGGAAGGCGTGGTGACGGCACCAACCGCCGGCCAGCCGACCTTCCGCGCTGCGGTCAATCTGGTCACCACGGACGTCATCGTCCGCGACGGGCGAGGCCAGTTCGTGGCCGACATCAAGGGCAACGAATTCGAAGTGCTGGAGGACGGGGTCAAGCAGGAGATCTCGTCACTGGTCCTGATCCACGGCGGACGGGCGTTCAACATGCAGGCGCCCCCACCCCCGCCCATGCAGGAAGGCATCATCCTGCCAGCGTCTCGTCCGCAGAATGATGCGGCCGGTCGCATTTTCCTGTTCTTCGTGGACGACCTGCACCTGACATTCCGGGACACGGCGCGCACGCGCGACATCTTCAAGCGGATGATGAAGAATCTGCTGCACGATGGAGACATGTTCGGGCTGGTGACGACCGGTCCGTCCTCGATGTCCATCCAGCTCACCTACGACCGGAAGGTCCTGGATGAAGCCATCAGTCGCATTACGGGCGACGGAATGAAGCCCAGCGACATTCTCAATCAGGCCCAGGGGCCGAACGGTCCCATGGAACTGCGGTACCGCGCTCACGTGGCCTTCTCCACAGCCTACGAGCTGATGAAGAACCTCGAGAAGGTGCATAACCGCCGGAAGGCGGTCATTTACGTGAGCAGCGGCTACGACTTCAATCCTTTTGAAGTCTCCCGCCTGAAGCAGGAGCAGGAGCGGTTGGGAAGTGCGTCCGGCGATGGCAGCGACTCGTCGGCGTCGCGCACCAACCCGTTCGGCATCAATCGGAATCAGGGCTCTTCTGGCGCCCAGTTCGCGGATACGGATCTGGCGGGCGAACTGTCAGAACTGACCAGGGCTGCCAACCGGGCCAATGCCACGCTCTACACGCTGGACCCCCGCGGCCTGGTGGCCGGGCAGGACCTTGATGAAGAGGTCGAGCCGCATGAGTGGGACACCTACGTGCGGAAGACGCAGAACAGCCTGCGTTCACTGGCCGAGCTGACGGGCGGCATTGCCGTGGTGAACCAGAACGACTTCGACAAGGCGATCAAGCGGATTGATGCCGAGACCAGCGACTATTACGTGCTGGGCTACTACTCGACCAATCCGGATCCCCTGAAGCGGAATCGGCGCATCGCCGTCAAGACCACCCGGCAGGGGGCCAATGTGTGGTCGCGCACGTCCTATTCGTTGGCCCAGCCCACCTCGGACAAGCCCGCCAAGTAGCTAGCTGGGCTCGGGCGCGAACTGCAGGTGGGGGCGCACCCGGGCGAATGAGGTCATGACCTCGGACACCGTCCTGGGCAGCCGGCTCATCTTGGGATAGACCCATCCGGTCTCCCGGAACAGGACGTGCCCGGCGATGCGGCTGCAGAACAGCTGGCGGGCGGCCACGTCCTCGGCGACGGCCTGGTAGGGGACGATGCCGATGCCAAGGCCCGTGCGGATCATCGCTTTGATGATCTCGACATTCTCTGTCTCCATCACGATGCGCGGTTCGATGTGTTCCCGCACGAAGAACTCGTCCAGGACGCGTCTGGTGTTGGAGCCCCCCTCGAACAGAATGAACGGCTGGCGGTCCAGGTCGGTGGTGGTGATGCGACGTTTCCTGGCCAGCGGATGCCTGGGCTCCGTCACCAGCATCAGCTCTTCCTGGACGACGGGCACCGACACCAGATCCGGCGCCGCCACCGGGAGGGTGAGCAGGCCCAGGTCGGCCAGCCCCGCGCGCAGCTCGGCCAGCGCCTTGTCGCCGCTGCCGCCGATGAGCTTCAGCTCCAGCTGGGGATGGACCCTCCGGAGGTCCGCCAGCAGGGCCGGGAAGACATACAGACAGACCGACATGCCCCCGACCAGGCGAAGCGTGCCCTTCAGCGACTCCTGCCGGTCGCTGATCTCGGCCAGCGTGTCCTGGACATCCTGAAACACCCGGTTGCTCAACTGGAGCAGGGCGTCACCGGCCGGCGTGATCCGGACCCGGCGACCAATCCGGTGAAACAGCTCCTCGCCCAGCTCCTGCTCGAGCAGCAGGACCTGGCGGCTGATGGCCGACTGGGAGACGCGCAGCTTGTCGCCGGCTGCCGTGAAGGAGCCGGTCTCGGCGATGGCGCGGATGACTTCGAGCTGCCGCAGGTCCATCCGGGGGTGTCCCGTCAGGGCGTCGCCCGAATCCGGGCAATCGCTTCCGTGAGGTAGTGCTCGTCCATTTCGACGCCAATGAAGTCGACGCCCAATTGCGCACAGGCGACCGCCGTGCTGCCCAGGCCCATGAACGGGTCGGCGACCAGCCGGGTGCGTTCGCGACCGTGCAGCTGCAGGCACATCTCCGGAAGGCGGGGCGGAAAGGTGGCCGGATGCGGCCGGTCCTTCTCGCGGCTCTGGATGGTCTCGTAGGGGATGAACCAGGTGTTACCGCGACAGCGGAGGTCACCCCCGTTCTGCCAGCGCCCGATGTTCGACTTGTCCTGGTACTTCACGCCGACGGCCCGCCGATCAATCGGGGTGTGGCCCTCCGGGGTGAAGTGAAAGACGAACTCGTGGCAATCGTGCAGGAAGCGCTTGCTGTTGATCGGCTTGTAGTGGCCCACCGCGAGGTCTTCCTCCAGGCCCACGCGCGCCCCGGCCGCGCCCTTTTCGATGGCGATGGATTTGATCCAGTGAATCATGTTCTGGAGGCGCAGGTGCGGGCGGGCCGCCTGTGCCACGTCCAGCGCCGTCCACGGGTCGGTCGGCTTGTGTCCGACGTTCAGGAACAGTGAGCCGGCCGGCGCCAGGGCCGTCCGGGCCAGGCCAATCCAATCACCGGTCCAGGCGAGGTAGCTGTCCCGAGGAATCGTGTCGTCGTAGGTGCGGTAGCGCACGCCCAGGTTGTAGGGCGGCGACGTCACGATGGCGTCCAGGCACCCGTGAGGCAGCCGGGGGAGTACCTCGAGGCAGTCGCCGAGGTACAGCCGGAACGTGGCTCCGTTGTGGACGAACTTGGTATGCGGGGTTGGAAAACGTGCGGGCACCGCCGCGATTGTATCGCGCGGCGGCGTCCCGTCGCCGCCGAGGTTGTGCGCGCGAGGGTTCAGGACGCTCTGGCGCCCACCTGTGCCGCAGGCTGTGCGATGGACGGCACCATCCGCTCCTGCGCCACCGTGTGGTTCCGGCGGTGTCCGTGGGCTCCGCACCCGGCGCCCTTTTCTTCCACGTACGCTACCTCCCGGCTGGTGGCCAGTTCCCGATAGCGCCCGACGACGCAACCGCAGGTCAGCGTCGCAAATCCCAGGAGTCGCACAAGACTCATCGTTCGTCCCTCTCTGGTTCCACCAGAGCAACAACCGTACCCACGACGCGGTCGGTGCAGCCAGTGCAGCAAGTACTGAGGAACATCGACAGGATCCGCGAATACTTGAGTGATCACGCGGACAGAGGCCGGACGCGGTGGGTGTAAGTTCGACAGTCGGACCGTGTCAGAACCACCGTGTCGAGCACATTCGTTCAATGGCTTGGATGTCGATCCAATCCGGCTGCGGTGGTGGTGTGCCGAAGACGACGGAAGTGCTCCAGGTCTCGAGCCCGCTGGCCAGCCGCTGCGCGACGGGCCAGCAGCAGGCGTCCGAGTGCCAGCAGATGCACGGTGCCCAACGCGACGGCTTCGGTGGTGGTGACGCCAGCGAGCATGCCAAGCGCCAGATTCACGATGAAGGCGGCCACAAAGACCGGCGTGAACAGGGGGTCCACGATGCCCCCCGGCATCCGGGGCGCACTGGCCATGGAGACGGTCTCCCACAGGGGGGGCAGGTCCGTCTGCAGGCGGGCCTCTTCCACGAACACCTGCAGGAACCTGCCGATGCGCTCAACCCCGGTGTGCAGCGCGAGCAGCGCCTCGAACCCGGCCACCAGCGCGACCAGCGGCACCAGCGTGGCCAGGGGCGTGGGCGACAGGCCGAGGACGGCGAGTCCAAGCGCGCCCCAGAGGACGAACAGCGCTGGGGCCAGCAGCATGCGGACGGTACCGCGACTGGCGATGGTCGACCGGAGCGCGGCAAATTCGGCCGCCGCCAGGGCCGGTTGCCCCTCGGAATTGGTGGTCATCGTCATGCCGCGTAGATTACCGCCAGTCTTGGGTCTTGCGTGATCCGCGATTCCTGCTACAATTTCAAACACTTTCTGCAAGATCAAGTTCGGAAAGGGGTTGCGGGTGATCAAGATGAAGCTGGTGAGGTCTGTGCTTGTGGTCGGCGCGCTGGTCGCGACCGGCCTGACCGGCGTGTCGGCGACTGCGGATGCGGCTCCCGTCACACGGACACGGACCGCACGGAGCGCCCGCGCGACCCGCGCCACGTCATCTGTCCGGGCCACTCAGCGCAAGGCTGCGTTGACGACCGGGCGCCGGCGTATCGCGCTGGCCCGCATCAGGGAACAGCGTGAAGCGCAGCAACCGCGCTTCAAGATGGACGACTCCGGGGCGATGGTGCCGGATATCCGGGCCGAAGCAGCGATCGTGTATGACCCGCTGACCGGCCGCGTGCTGTATGAGGAGAACTCGCAGCTCCCCCGGTCCATTGCCAGCATCACCAAGGTCATGACGGCGGCCGTCTTCCTGGAAGGCAACCCCGACCTGAGCCAGGAAGTCGTGGTGCAGCGCGAAGATGTGCGGAACGCCTCGACGACCCATCTGCGAGCCGGCTACAAAGTCAGCACCGACGACCTGCTGCACCTCCTGCTGATTGCGTCGGACAACGCCGCCGCACGGGCACTGGCCCGCGTCTCCCCCTTCGGGGCTGTGCGTTTCATCGAGCGGATGAACGAGAAGGCTCGCGAACTGGGCCTCGACAACACGAGCTACGCCGACCCCTCCGGCCTGTTTTCGGCCAACGTGTCTTCGGCCCTCGACATGGCGAAGCTGATTACCTACGTGTCCAACGACGAGCGGATTGCGAGCATCATGCGCTCGCCGACCTACAGCTTTCCCGTCGGACGTCGCACGGTGTCTGTGAACAGCACCAATCGTCTGGTTCGCCAGGGCGACGTCGATGTTCAGGCGGGCAAGACCGGGTTCATCCGCAGCGCCGGCTATTGTCTCGCCACGCTGCTCCGCTTGCCCCAGGGCAATCCGGTCGCCGTGGTCGTGCTCGGCGCGCGCTCGAATGCCGGCCGGTTCATGGAGACGCGCCACCTCTTCAACTGGCTGTCCGGCAAGGGGACCGACTGGTTCGGCGCCGCGGCCCCGAAGACGACCGCCTCCATCCAGCAGTAGTGCCGGTCCCGTCTTATCCGGTGTAGCCGCGCTGTTGCGCGGCGGCATCCAGGGTGAGCGTGGCCACCCCGTCGACCACCGGCATCACCGGCCGGTCTCCTCTCCGGACGTCGTACGCCTTCAGGTAGCGGCGACAGTGCTCGCACCCGTACACCCGGTACCGTTGATCTGGCGTGGCAAACGAGGTCACGCGGGCCGAGGTGCCCTCGACGCAGAACGGGCAGCCGTCCACATGCCAGGTCCAGCGCAGCGTGCACTGGCTGCAGATGAGCTGCCGGTCCCCTGACGCATCCAGCACCGCCAGATCAGGTTCTCCGCCGCAGAGCGGACAGTGCGGATGGGTCCACACGGCCAGTTCAGCCCTCGGCTGGAGGGTCTCCGCGCAGCGGAGGAGAAACGGGCGCATCGCAAGGGCCATGACGTCGTCCGGCATGCCGGTGTCGGCCGCCTGACTGGCACCGTCCCGGTGTCTGGCTACGGACCGGGTGAACCACGCCGCCGCGGCCTGCTCCAGGCCGGCATCGCGTCCGAGAGCCTGGGCACGCGCTGCATCCTCATCCTCGATCATCCCGAAACGCTGCAGCACCTCGGCTGTCTGGCGCACCAGCAACCGGAGGCTGGTGATGTCGATCGGGATGTCCGCATAGCGGAGAATCGGCGTGCCTGAGGCCTGGTGGGCCGCCAGGAGGGCCGGCGAGACGTCGAGGGTGGTGACCGGAATTCTGGGCAGCACCCGGCGCTGGACCTCCAGCAGTTCAAGGTGCAGATCGATGGCCGTGGCCAGTTCAGGCTGGCTGCGGCGAAGCGCGCCAAGGGCCAGCACATCAGGCAGCGGGGCGCGTCCGCGCGTGGGGCGTCGTTCGGTTTCGGACACGAGTGGATTCTACTGGAATCCTCCGGTGTATCTTTGAAGTCCATGCGCATCCTGATGGTGGCGTCCGAAGTGTCGCCGTTCGCGAAGACGGGAGGGTTGGCCGACGTGCTGGGCGCCCTGCCGCCTGCGCTCGGACGTCTCGGGCATCTGGTGGACATCGTGTTGCCGCGCTTCAGGGGTGTGCCGTCCGGCACGCCGTGCGGGGCTGTCCGGGTGCACATGGGAGGAAAGGTCCGTCACACACCTGTCGAGGCACGCGAACTGGCGCCTGGCGTCAGGCTGCTGACGGTGACGCAGGACGACTTCTACGACCGCGACGACCTCTACGGGACCGCCACGTCGGCGTATCCCGACAACGCGCAGCGCTTCGCCTTCCTCGCCCATGCCGCGCTCGCCTGGGCGGCCGCTCAACGCGAACGATACGACGTCATCCATACCCACGACTGGCAGGCAGGTCTGGTGCCGGCGCTGCTGGCCAGCACGCACGCGCTCCTCCCGGGGGTGGGGGGGACACCCACGGTCTGCACCATCCACAATCTGGCCTACCAGGGCATCTTCGACGTGTCCGTGTTGCCAACCATCGGGCTCGGCGTGGAGATGGCCCGGCTGGACGCCATGGAGTTCTGGGGGCAGGTCAGCTTCCTGAAGGGGGCCCTGCAGTTTTCAACCAGGCTGACCACCGTGAGCCCCCGCTATGCCGAAGAAATCCAGACCCCGGAGTTCGGTTGTGGCCTCGACGGGGTGGTCCGGTACCGGGCCGCCGACCTGGTAGGGATCCTGAACGGGATCGACTACGATCGGTGGAATCCCGAGCGCGACGTGCACCTGCCCGCGGCCTACTCGGCGTCAAATCTGACAGGGAAGGGCGCCGCGAAACGGCGCCTGCTGGAAACGGTGGGACTTCCGGTCTCGGCCGAGACGCTGCGGAGACCGGTGGTCGGGCTCATCTCACGCCTGGTGGAGCAGAAGGGCTTCGATCTGCTTGAGCCGCTCGCTCCGCATCTCGCAGGTCTCGATGCCACCTTTGTGTTGCTCGGGTCAGGTGATCCGCGCTTCGAGGACATGTGGCGGTGGCTGGCGGCCGAGCATCCCGACAGGATTGCGGTACGGATCGGGTTTGACGAGGCGTTGGCCCACCTGATCGAAGGCGGGTCGGACCTGTTCCTGATGCCGTCGCGCTTTGAGCCCTGCGGGTTGAATCAGATGTACAGCCTGCGCTATGGCACGGTGCCGCTGGTGCGGGATGTCGGTGGGTTGCACGATACGGTTCGGAATTATGACGAGCGGACTGGTGAGGGCACAGGCTTCACCTTCACCGACTACTCGCCGGACGCCCTGCTCGGGACGCTCCGGTGGGCGCTCGGGACATACCGCGACAGCGGGGCTTGGTCGCGCATTCAGCAGGCAGGAATGCGCGAAGATCATTCGTGGGATGCGTCGGCCCGTGTGTATGTGCGGACCTACGAGCAGGCGCGGGATCGTTCAGACGGGAGACGATGAATGGCTTCAGAGAAGGTGCAGACGTTCACGGACGGCAATTTCGACGAGGTGACCAAGAGCGGCGTGGTCCTGGTGGACTTCTGGGCCGAGTGGTGCGGCCCGTGCCGCCGGCTGGCGCCGACCGTGGATGCGCTCGCCGGGGATTTCGACGGCAAGGTGACGGTGGGCAAGCTCAATGTCGATGAGAACCCGGGCATTGCCAGCCGCTTCCAGATTCGCGGCATTCCGACCATCCTGATTCTGAAGGACGGGCAGGTCGCCGACTCGATCGTCGGTCTGGTGGGCAAGGAAGAGCTTGCCGACAAGCTCAACGCGCAACTCTGAGCCGTGTCGATGAACGCCGATCGCAAGGTCATCATCATCGGATCAGGTCCGGCCGGTCTGACGGCAGCCGTGTACGCGGCGCGTGCCAACCTGAAGCCGCTGCTCATTGAAGGTCTCGAATCAGGTGGTCAGCTCATGCTGACCACCATGGTCGAGAACTGGCCCGGATTCCGTGACGGCATCATGGGACCGGACCTGATGGCTGACATGCGCGCCCAGGCCGAACGCTTCGGCGCCGAGATCATTGAAGGCACCGTGTCCTCGGTCACGCTCGGCGAACGCCCCTTTGCGCTGACGCTCGCCGGGGGCCGTACGCTGACGGCCGAGTCGCTCATCATCGCCACCGGGGCCTCGGCGCGCTGGCTGGAGATCGACACCGACCGGAAGCTGTCCGGGCACGGGGTGTCGACCTGTGCCACCTGTGACGGCTTCTTCTTCAAGGGGCGCCCCATTGCGGTCGTGGGGGGCGGCGACTCGGCGCTCGAAGAGGCCATCTACCTCACCAAGTTCGCCTCGAAGGTGACCCTGGTGCATCGCCGCGACACGCTGCGTGCGTCGAAGATCATGCAGGACAAGGCGTTCGCCAACCCGAAGATCGACTTCGTGTGGGACTCGGAGGTGGCCGAGGTGAAGGACGTCACCAAGGGCGAAGTGACCGGCATCGTCCTGCGGAATCTGAAGACCGGAGCCCGGTCAGAACTGCCGCTTGATGGCGTCTTCATTGCCATCGGACACACGCCGAACACCTCGCTGTTCGAGGGGCAGGTCGAGCTCGACCCGGCAGGGTACATCGTGACAAGCCAGGGCTCGCGGACCAGCGTGCCTGGCGTCTTTGCGGCAGGCGATGTACAGGACCACACCTACCGGCAGGCCATTACTGCGGCCGGGTCTGGCTGTATGGCCGCCATCGATGCCGAGCGCTTCCTGGAAGGTCACGAAGGATAAGGCCCGTGCCCGTTGACCCGGCGCGCCGGCCACGGGCGTACGACGCGTTTCTCGAGACCCACCCCGATTACCTCTCGACCGGCGAGCTCGACGAGCGTCGCCGGTCAGACTTCCACCGCCTCGATGCCGCCGGGCATGTCTACCTGGACTACACCGGCGGCAGCCTGTACGCCGACAGTCAGGTGCGGGCGCATCTGGCGCTGCTGTCGCAGGGGGTGTTCGGCAATCCCCACTCCGCCAATCCGGCATCCGCGGCGACGACGGTGCTCGTCGAGCGGGCGCGCCGGGCGGTGCTCGACTACTTCAACGCCGATCCCCACGACTACGTGGCGATCTTCACGCCCAATGCGTCAGGCGCCCTGAAGCTGGTGGGCGAGGCCTACCCGTTCACCCCGGGTGGCCGCCTGCTGCTGACCGTCGACAACCACAACTCGGTCAACGGCATCCGGGAATTTGCGCAGGCGCGGGGCGCGCGGGTGGACTACGCCCCCCTGACCGTGCCGGACCTCCGCCTCGACCGCGCGGTGCTCGATGAGCTGCTCGTCCGGGGGACCGGAGACGCGCCCGGGCTGTTCGGGTTCCCCGCGCAGTCGAACTTCTCCGGTGTCCGGCATCCGCTTGAGCTGGTCGAACGTGCCGCGACGCAGGGGTGGGACGTGCTGCTGGATGCCGCGGCCTTCGCTCCCACCAGTCGTCTGGACCTGTCCGAGGTGCGGCCCGCGTTCGTGGCCGTCTCGTTCTACAAGATGTTCGGCTATCCCACCGGCGTCGGGTGCCTGCTGGCGCGTGCCGACGCGCTGTCGAAGCTCCGTCGTCCCTGGTATGCGGGGGGCACGGTCAACTTCGCAACGGTGCAGGGGCAGGTGCACGTGCTCGCGCCGCGCGAGGCCGGGTTCGAGGACGGCACGATGGACTACCTTGGCGTGCCTGCGGTGGAGATCGGACTGCGGTACCTCGAGGCGCTCGACGTGGAGACGATCCACCGTCGCGTTGACATGCTCACGGACTGGATGCTCGCCGGATTGCTCGCGTTGCGGCACGCAAACGGACGACACATGGTGCGCATCTACGGGCCTGCCACGATGGCCTCACGCGGAGGCACGGTGACCTTCAACCTGTATGACCCTGACGGTCATCTTCTGGATTACCGGAGGATTGAAGAGCTGGCCTCGGCCGAGCGCATCTCGCTGCGGACGGGGTGTTTCTGCAATCCCGGTGCGGGCGAAGCGGCTGAAGGGCTCACTGAGGAGGACATGCGGGCCGGCGCCGACGCGGGCGCCGACATGACGCTGCCGCGGTTTCTGCAGGTCATCCAGCACCGGGGCGGCAAGAGCGCCGGCGCCATCAGAGCGTCGCTCGGCCTGGCCAGCAATCTGGCCGACGTGGAGGCCTTCCTGGCGTTCATTGGCGGATTCCGTGACCAGACCCGCCTGACCATCGGCGCGGTGACGTTCGATGTCGACTCGTGCCGCGTGATCCGCGACGGCGCCTGAGGCCCCGACCGGCTCAGTCGATCCAGCCGCCGCCGACCACCGCATCCCCGTCGTAGAACACGGCGGCCTGACCCGGTGTGACGGCCGACTGCGGGACATCGAAGATCATTTCCGCGCGGCCATCCTCGAGCGCACGCACCCGGCCAGCCGCCGCGGCGTGCCGATGCCGAATCTGCGCCGACACCGGCGTCCAGTCCGGGGGCGCATCCGCCATCCAGTTCACCCCAGAGGCGGTGAAGGTGCTGCGCTCGAGCGCCGTGCGGGGGCCGACGGTGACGGTCTGTGCCGCGGCATCGAGACGCAGGACATAGAGCGGGGCCGGAGCGGCAATGCCGAGTCCCTTGCGCTGGCCGACCGTGTACCGGTGGACCCCACCATGCTGGCCGACCGTGTCTCCCTGCTCGGTCACGATGGCGCCACCCGTGGCGGCGGCTGGCGCGTGGCGTGCGACGAACGCGGCGTAGTCGCCATCAGGCACGAAGCAGATTTCCTGACTGTCGGGCTTGTCGGCGACGCGGAGGCCGAGGCGGCGCGCCACCTCGCGCACCGCGGGCTTGCTCAGATCTCCGACAGGGAAAGCGGCCTGTGCCAGCTGGGCCTGCGTGAGCGAAAAGAGGAAATAGGACTGGTCCTTGGCCGGGTCGAGACCGCGGCGCAGGCGGAAGCGTCCGGCGTCATCCTGATCCACGCGTGCATAGTGCCCGGTGGCGACCCGCTCGGCGCCGAAGCCGAGGGCCCGGTCGAGCAGCGTGGCGAACTTCAGGTCACTGTTGCAGTGCGCGCAGGGCAGTGGCGTGCGACCGGCGGTGTACTGCTGGACGAAGTTGGCGACGACCGTCTCCTGGAACTGACGCTCGAAATTGACGATGTAGTGCGGAATGCCGATCGCTTGCGCCACGCGCCTGGCGTCGTGCAGGTCATCAAGGGAGCAGCAGCTGCCGAAGGTGTCGGGCCCGTCGCGCTGGTCGTAGAGCTGCATCGAGATGCCGATGACCTCGTGCCCCTGCCCGGCCAGCAGGGCTGCAGCGACGGACGAGTCGACGCCGCCTGACATCGCGACCACGATCTTCATGGTCAGGCTCTCGCCGTGGTGCGGGTCAGGCCGCGGAGCTTGTCCACCACCCCTGGCAGGACAGCAAAGAGGTGGTCGAGATCAGCGTCACTGTTGCCGGTCCCCAGACTGAAGCGCAGCGCGTTCTGGGTGCGATGCGTCGGCAACCCCATGGCACGCAACACATGGGACGGCTCGAGCGTGCCCGATGAGCAGGCTGACCCCGTGGAGACGGCGACGCCCTGCAGGTCGAGACCAATCAGCAGCGACTCGGCCTCGACGCGATCAAAGCTGATGTTCGTGGTGTTGGGGACGCGCGGCGACCCTGCGGCGTTGACCGTGGTGCCGGGCACCAGGCGCAGCACTTCGGCTTCAAGGCGGTCCCTCAGGGCCGCAAGGCGCGGGAGCTCGCCAGTCATCTTGTCCCGGGCCACCGACGACGCGACGCCCAGCCCGGCAATGCCCGCCACGTTCTCGGTGCCGGCACGTCGGTTCCGCTCCTGTCGTCCGCCCGTGGCATGAGCCACCAGTCGAACGCCGCGTCGGGACCACAGCGCACCCACCCCCTTCGGGCCACCGAACTTGTGGGCCGACAGCGACAACAGGTCCACGCCGAGGGCAGCCACATCCACGGGAATCTTGCCGGCCGTCTGTACGGCATCGGTATGGAGCAGGGTGCCGCGGGCTCGCGTCAGGGCCGACAACTCGGCCAGTGGCTGGATGGTGCCGACTTCGTTGTTGGCGTGCATCACGGAGACGAGCGCCGTGTCGTCGGTCAGGGCGTCGCGCAGGGTGTCCGGGTCGAGGACGCCCGAGGTTCCGACCTTGAGGAGCGTGGTGCGCCAGCCGCGCTTCGCCAGAGCCTTGAAGGTGTTCAGCACCGCTTCGTGTTCGATGCCGCTCGCGATCAGGTGTCGCTTGCCGGTCGGTTCCAGCGCGTCGGCCACCCCGCGGATGGCGAGGTTGTCGCTCTCGGTTCCGCCCCCGGTGAAGACCACGTCATGCGGGTCGGCACCGATCAACGCCGCGACCTCTGCACGCGCCACGTCCAGCAGACCCTTGGCGCGCTGGCCGAAGTGGTGGACGCTGGACGGGTTGCCGAAGTCGTGTCGCAGGACCTCCAGCATCCGATCGGCAACGGCCGGATCGACCGGGGTGGTGGCGTTGTAGTCCAGATAGATTCGCACGGTGGAATTCCATCCTACCATTCGCGCTAACCCTCAGCAATAAAAGGACTAGACAGCTTTTGGGGGGCTCGCCTATACTCAGGGCGCCCAACGCCCCCACTCCCCGCCATCGCAGACTTCAGCGGGTGAGCGCCATACGCGGTCTGCGCGAGGAAACGGTCCCATGTGGAAGCGCGATGAATCGGTGAAGCCGACGCCAGGTCAGGCGGGTACGCCCGCGGCCATTCCGGCGGCCCCCAGCTCGGTGGCACCGGCCCCCTCCCTGCAAAGTGACGTGCGCCGCCCGACGGACCGGGACGTGGTCAACATCGGCAAGTCGGTGGTGATTCGCGGCGAGTTGAATGGCAGTGAAGACCTCACCATCGAGGGGCACGTGGAAGGCAAGATCGAGCTGCGCGACCATGTGCTGACGATCGGCCCCAATGGGAAGATCAAGGCGCAGGTGTTCGCCAAGGCGGTGATCGTGCTCGGCGAGGTCCAGGGCAACGTCTCGGCGTCGGAGAAGGTGGACATCCGCGATAACGGGTCGGTCGATGGCGACATCATCTCGCCGCGCGTGGCCATTGCCGAAGGCGCGCATTTCCGCGGCAGCGTCGACATGCAGCGCAAGCCGGTGCCCCCATCGGCCCAGGCGCAGGCCCCCAAGGTGGTCAGTGCGCCGGCTGCCGCATCGGAGCCGGCCCCGTCTGCCACGGAGACGGACACCGCACCTGCCGCGGCCCAGGCCAAGCCTGCCGTTCCATAGAGCCGCGCGTTGGCTCTGACAGACCTGTTCCGCCGGCGCGACGAGGGCGAGGCAGTAGTGACCCCGGCGGCACCGGCAGCGGTGCCGTACAAAGCGCTGCCCAAGTTCCTGGCCGCGCTGCGCACGAAGTCCCAGCCCGTGCTGCTCGATCTCGGTCCAGTGGTTGGGTCGAACCTCACCTTCTTCGGCGAGCAACTCGGCTGCAAGGTGTACGTCGAGGACCTCTACGCGGACGTCGATCAGCATGTGCGGGCCGGGACCGTGGAGGCGCTGCCGGCCTTCCTGTCGACACGATTCGACCGGATCGACGGCGGCGTGGACGGCGTGCTCTGCTGGGACGTCTTCGATTTCCTTGATAAACCGGCCGCTCAGGCACTGGCGGCGCAGCTCAGCCGTGTGATGCGCCCTGATGCGGTGGCACTGGCCTCCTTTGCCACGACACCGGCCTCTCCGGATGCCGAGGCGGTCTACACCCGGCGCACCATTGTCGACGACGCGTCGGTGCGGCTGCGGACCTACCCGGCCGCTCAGGGGCGACGCCTGCCGCTGCTCAACGGCGACATCATCCGGATGTTCGAACCTGTGCGCGTTGTCGAGCAACTGCTGCTCAAGACGAATGTGCGCGAGGTGTTCTTCCGCAAGCCCGGCGCGTGATGACGCGGCTGCACGGGCGCTCGCAGGTCACGGTCGTCTGTGTGACCGTGTGTTAGGATTCCGCCGCCATCATGCTCGACTTTGACCTGGGTCCGGAACACCGACTGCTGGAGCAGTCGGTCCGCGAGTGGGCCGGACGCGAAATTGCCCCGCGCATTCGCGACCTGGATCGTGCCCACCAGTTCGACCGGACGATCCTCCCGCAGATGGCGGCCCTCGGTCTCCTGGGGATTTCCATTCCCGCGCACTACGGGGGCGCCGGCATGGACTATGTGTCGCTGGGACTGGCCTGCGAGGAGCTGGAGTATGTCGACACCTCGCTTCGCGTGATCCTCTCGGTGCACGTCGCGCTGAACAGCCTGACACTGCTGGCCTGGGGGACCGAAGACCAGAAGCAGCGCTACCTGGTGCCGCAGGCCCAGGGCCGGGCCATCGCAACCTATGGCCTGACCGAACCGGCCGCCGGCAGCGATGTCCGCGGCATCCAGACCGTGGCCGGACTGCGGGGCAACCGCTACGTGCTGACCGGAGAGAAGACCTGGATCTCGCTGGCCGATGTCGCCGACCACTTCCTCGTGTTTGCCTGGACCGACCGCGACCTGAGGCAGCAGCGCGACCCGGCGGGACTCAGCGCTTTCATCGTGGAACGGTCCTTCCGCGGCGTCTCCACCGGCACGCTGGACCACAAGTGGGGCATTCTGGCTGGCAATACCGGCTATCTGGTGCTGGACGGCGTCGAGGTGCCAGCCGAGAATCTTGTGGGACGTCCGGGTGAGGGATTCAAGATTGCGATGTTTGCCCTTGATCAGGGGCGCCTCAGCGTGGCCGCCGGCGCCACCGGTCTCGTCCGGGCCTGCCGTGATGCCAGTGCCGCCTATGCCCAGAACCGGACC
>JAKFYA010000380.1 GCA_021731095.1 Acidobacteriota bacterium
GACCTCAGTGACTCTGACGGACGTGCTCTCATCCACGATGGCGACGCCACACCGGAGTACGGGCACGCCATTGACCACGATCTCGAGGTCGCTGCCGGCCTGACGGTTCAAACGAAGCACGCTGTGTTTGTGCAGTGCCAGGCAGTCCCGCACGGTGATGCGACTGCTACCCAGGACAATGTCGACCTCGCAGGTCACATCGGCCATGGTCGGGAACGGCTGACGCCGTCGCTCAGAACTGGACGACGAATTCGGAGAAGAGGACATCGATCACCTTGGTTTCATGCGCGAGATGAGCCACCCGTTCCGTGATTTCCTTTTTCAGCTCCGCCTTGCCTTCCGGCGTCACCAGGACATCTGCGGTTTGCAGCGCCAGCAGGTCCAGCACGGCGGAGCGCATGCGGGCGGTCGTCACCAGGTTCTCTTCCAGTTCCTTGGCGTGTTCCGGGTTCTCGACGACCAGCTTGACGGTCAGGCGCAGGAACCGGGACCCGCCGGGGTCGGCAAGGTTGACGATGAACGGCTCGAAGCCGACGATGCCGCGTTCTTCCTCGGGTTCCGGAGCTGCCTCTTTGGCGGCAACCGGCTGCCCACGCATGAAGAACCAGTAGGCGCCGCCACCGCCACCCAGAAGGGCAACGACAGCGACGGCGGCAATGATGAGGGTGGTGTTGCCCTTTTTGGGGGCTGCGGCTGATGTGGGTTCGCTCATAAGCTGGTCTCTCCCCTGCTACACAGCAAGGGCGATGCCCAGCGCTACGAGATTCGCGACACGCGAATTGTGGCCTGTTTTTGCGGATCTGACGGCCGGACGTGCGGCAGCGTGTCGGATGCCCGACACCTGCCGCACACCTACATCAGGATCTCGAACCGCCCAGTGTCCGGAGTGTTCCGTTTCGGCGCACGCCGTCGGGACTGGGCCTCTTCCTCGTGACCTTCACGTTCGCGCTGGCCGTCTGGTTCCACCACGAGGCTGCCGAGGTCGAGCCCGTGCTGGGAGAGGCCCTCGCGAAGGGCTGACTCCTGCGACGCCAGCCACTGGCGAACCGCAGGTTCCTCGGCCTGCACAGTGGCCGACACCACACCATGGTCAACGCGAAGCGCCACAGTGACCTCGCCCAGATGCTCCGGGCGAAGGTGCAGGACGGCATCGCCAATTCCGTCTTTGAACTGCATGCGCAGGGTCTGGATCAGCTGGGCGGACACCTGGGCGCCTGCCTCAGGCGTGAGCGCTTCTGGCACCGGTGCCGCCACCGGTGTCGCCACGGTCGCCGCTGGTGCCCCAAGCACCGCGTCGAACACGGCCGGCACCTGGGTCGCAGGACCGGTCACCATGGCCATCAGGGCCGCCCGCCGGGACTGCCCCTGCCGGGAATCCGACTCTCCCTGTGATGAGGGGTCGCCAGTGGGACCATCGGCCCGGACACCGCCCGTTCCGGGACCGGGAAGGACGGGTCCCACGACGGTCTCGCTCGGTGCCGACGACGGTGCTCCAGGCCGCTGGCGCACGGCCGGACCCTCTGCCACGCCGCCCAGAGCCTGTCCTGCGGTAGCCGTTTCCTGAGACACCCCTGCCGATACCGTCTCGGGGGACCGCACCGGCTGGAGCGCGGCCATGACTGGCCCCTCTGCCCGCTGCCAGGCCCTCCGGGCCGCCGCCAGGACTCCTGGTGGCAACACCGCAGAAGCCGATCCGTTCGCAGGCGGTGCCTCCGGTCCTGCCGCGACGGTTGGTACCACCGACGCAGGCTCCGGAGTACCCGCACCTCCTGGTTCCAATCCACCTTCGGCCGCAAGGGCTGCCCCGACGGCGGCCGCTGCGACCTGGCGCACGGACATGTCTCCACGCCCGCTCTCCGTCGGTACCTCGGGCACAGCGCCCTCTCGGGGGCCGGACGCGCGCACGATGGGGGATGTCTCGGGTTCAGCAGGACGTGCAATGGTGTCCTGACCAGTCGGGACGGCGGACTCGACCTGGCTTTCAGTGGATGGCGCTGCGTACGGTCCAGCAGCCAGCCCCCGCGCTCCGGACGTCAGTGCCTGCCCCCCTTCGCGGCGAACGGGTGCTGATGCAGCGCCCTCCCCCCCAGCAGTCGCCTCTGTAGACTGGGCCGTGTCACCATCCCCCGCTGGCAGACGCCTGTCGACGGACACGACAGCCGGAGTCGGCACAGACACGGCACTCGCCAGCAGTGAGGGGTCTGGGCCCTCCACATCAGTGTCGTCGGGCACCTCCGGAGCCGGCTCTGCCACGTCCCCGGACAGCACGCCGTGCCTGCCTGTCCCGATGCGGGCCGACTGGTCCCCGTTTTCCTCCTGCGCCAGACGCCCGAGCGCCCATCCGAGCGCGACGCGAGCAGCGGGCATCCCGTCGCCTGGCACCGCAGGCCGCAGTGCCTGCTCCGACCCGACGGCATCGGCGTCGACTGCCGAGGCCATGGCCTGGGCGAGACGCCCGGAAAAGGGATCCGACTCCCCGGACCCGCCTGCCCCCGGAGGGGCAGCGGCGGGCGCGGGTGTCAGGGACTGGATGAGCTGCAGTTCTCCGATCACGCCGGATTACCGCTTGAGCGCCAGCGTATCGACCAGCAGTTCGTCAGACACGGTGATCGTCTTCGAGTTCGCCTGGTAGCCACGCTGCGCCAGAATCATCTGCGTGAATTCCTGCGCGATGTCCACGTTGGACTGCTCCAGCGCCGATCCGATCAGGGTGCCACGACCACCGGTGCCCGCGACGCCGATGTTGGCGAAGCCCGCCGCCTGACTTTCGGCGTAGCGGTTCGAGCCCAGCTTGGTCAGCCCTTTCGGGTTGTTGAAGCTGGCCAGTGCCAACTGTCCGACCGTCACGCTCTGACCGGCACCGAACGTCGCCACGATGCTGCCATCGGCCGAAATGCTCACGGAGTCGATCCGGCCCGCCTGTGACCCGTTCGCCGCCACATAGGAGGTGGCTGACGCTGAGGAAAAGGCCGTCAGGGCCGGAACCCCATCAGCATCGACCATGTCCCAGTTGAGCGTGCTGAGCGTGGCTCCGTTCTGCCAGGTGGGCGTCGTGATGGTCACATCAGCCGGCAGCCCGCCGTTCACGCTGGTCAGGGTGCCCTGGGCGTCGAAGGCCACCGTGCCCGTGCCCACCGAGAAGGGTGTCGCCGGTGTGCCGCCGGTGATCTCATCCCCGTCCACCGTCACGTCATAGCTCCATTCGCCCACCGTCGCCGTCTTCGTGTAGGTGATGGTGGCAATGTGCTGCGCGCCCAGCGAGTCGGTGACCTGGACCGAGGTGGCAAACGTGTCGAGGGCTTCGGCGTCGGCGCTGAGGTTCGACTTGGTCTGGAACCGCGTGCTGGCCACTGGCTCGCGCAGCACGCCGGTCGGCACCGTGATGTCCGACGGCGAGCCGGTGGTCACAATCTCGCCGCTGACCGCGTCCACCGCACTGTAGCCCTGAACGATGTGTCCATCCGGTGTCTGCAGCTTGCCGTCGCTGTTCATCGAGAAGTTGCCGGCACGGGTGTAGGCATTGCCGTTGGGGCCGCGCACGACGAAGAACCCGTTGCCCTGGATGGCCACGTTGGTCGCCTCGCGCGTGTTCTCAATCGCCCCCTGGCTGAACACCGGAGAGATGGAGCCCGTCACCACGCCCAGTCCGACCTGCATCGGGTTGCCGCCGCTGCCTCCCACGGTCTGGCTGACCAGATCCATGAAGCTGACGGTGCTGGACTTGAAACCAATGGTGTTGATGTTCGCCAGGTTGTTGCCAATGACACTCAGGTAGGTCGAATTCGCGTTCAGACCGCTGAGACCCGCCGAGAAGGAGCCGACTGCCATGCGTAGTACCTCTGTCTTCTGAAAAGGGCGCCTAGAGCGCCGCCTGCTTCGTTGATGTCTGGCTGACCGACGTCGACTGCGCTGTCTCGGCCACCGTGGACATGTCCACGCCCAGCGCCCCGCCGATCTTCTCGAGAGAGGTCTGGATACCGGTCAACTGCTCGAGTGAACTGAACTGGGCGAGCTGCGCGAGGAATTCACCGTCAGCCTGAGGCTGCGTCGGGTCCTGATGGGCCAACTGCGTCACCAGCAGCTTCAGAAAGGCGTCCCGGCCCATCCCGTCGGACTTCTGTGGCTGAAGTGCTGCCTGCGTGCCCTGCGAACCGCCGATTGCGGACGTTGCTGCCATCTCACGTTCCTTCCCGCCGAACTCAACCTGAGTCCGACCTTGCCGATTACTGATCCAGCGGAGTGCAGACCTCAGGCCCGCCGTGCCGCCATGAACCGCATGGTTCCGAGTTCATCGAGCATCTTCTGCTCGGCGGCCTCCTCCGCATCGTGGAACCTGTCGAGAGCCTTGCCCCTGAAGCGTTCGAGCGACTCGAGTCGCTGGTAGGTCTTGTGCCGTGCCGCCAGGGCCTTGGCCACCAGACCTTCACGCTCCCGCACCCGCAGTGCGACAGCCCGACGCTCCATCTCCAGTCGCACGATCCAAGACCGATGCCACGCACCGTCAAGCATCGCTCCAGGCACCACGCCGGCTGCGCCGGGCACCTGCCTGGCGTCGGCCAACCGGCCATCCGCGTCCGTCAGCGCGCGCCGAGCCTCCAGAAGTGCCCGTTCTGCCTGGGCCAGGACCCGTGTCGCCGCTTCGTCCTCCCGGCGTCGGAGATCCAGCGCCGCCTGTGCACGGAACCGGAATCCCTTCATCGCTAGAGCGCGTCCAGGCTCGCCACGGCGTCGGGAAAGCCGCACATGGTGTCGGCGTCCTGACGCAGGAAGGCGCTGATCGCGTCACGACGCTCACGCGCTTCGTCAATGCGAGGATTGCTCCCGGCGACATACGCACCCACGCTGACAAGGTCTTCGCTGTCCCGGATGGCAGCCATCCACTCCCGCACCTTCCCCGCCTTGGTCCGGTGTTCCGGCTCGGTGACGTCAGGCATCGTTCGGCTGACACTCTGGAGCACGTCGATCGGCGGGTAGTGCGCCTGCGAGGCCAGATCGCGGGAGAGCACGATGTGTCCGTCCAGAATGGACCGCACGGCGTCAGCCACGGGCTCATTGTGATCGTCGCCATCGACCAGCACCGTATAGATCCCGGTGATGCTGCCCTTGCCGCGGATGTTTCCCGCCCGCTCCAGCAGGGAGGGCAGCAGGGCAAACACCGAAGGCGGATAGCCCTTTGTCGTCGGCGGCTCACCAGCGGCGAGGCCCACTTCGCGTTGTGCCATGGCGAACCGGGTCACGGAATCCATCAGCAGGAGAACGTCCTTGCCCTGGTCACGGTAGTACTCCGCGATGGCGGTGGCGGTATAGGCCGCACGCATGCGAAGCAGCGGCGGATTGTCCGACGTGGACACCACCACCACAGACCGGCGCCGCCCTTCCTCACCGAGGTCATGCTCGAGAAACGTCCGGACTTCGCGTCCACGCTCGCCGACCAGCGCCATGACCACCACGTCGGCCGTCGTCCCACGCGTCAGCATGCCCAGCAACGTGCTCTTGCCCACGCCGCTGCCGCCGAACAGACCGATACGCTGTCCCCGTCCACAGGTCAGCAGACCGTCGATCGCGCGCACACCACTCGGCATCGGGACAGACACCGGATCACGCTGCATGGGATTGATCGGCGGCGGATGCAGTGGCGTGCGGTCCGGCAACCGAAGCGCCTCGCCTTCAAGCGGACGACCCAGTGCATCGACCACCCGTCCCAGAAGGCCGGGGCCAACCGGAACCGACACCGCACCTGACCTGGCCACCACGCGGGCGCCAGGCCGGATGCCTGCCGTGTCACCGAGTGGCACCGAGAGCAAGGTCTTCTCACGGAATCCGACCACCTGAACGGGAAGCGGATCGCTGCCGTCATCGCTGAGGATCTCGCAGATCTCGCCGACCCTGGCCCGTGGCCCAGCCGATTCGACCAGCAGGCCAACCGTTCTCAGCACATGGCCCGAGGTGGGCATCGTGTCGACGCTCGCGACCCGGGCGATGAAGGAGTCGAGCGTGTAGGCCTCAGGCAACCCGGGTCTCCAGCTTCCCGGCGTCCTGCGCCGACTCACCCAGCAGGGCTCGTCCGAGTTCCCGAATCTGCGCGTCCACACCAGCGTCCAGCGAGCCGAAATCCGACTCGATGCGGCACCCGCCCTTTGGTACGCTGGCATCCCCGACCACGGTCACGTTGGTGCCAGCCCAGTTCGCGGCACTGGCTGCCACTGTCGCTGCGTGGTCGTCGGGGTGCAGGCGCACGGTCACCAGGCCCGTATCACCCAGACGATCCAGCGCCACGCGCGCCATCGCAATCAGGAGGTCGCGATCCAGCGACACTTCCCGATGCAGCACCCGTCGCGCCACAGCCAGCGCCAGCTCGACCATCTGTCGCTCGGTCTGGCGAATCATGTCCGTGCGCACGGCGGACACTTCTTCCAGCGTCTGCGCCAGACGCCGCATCATCGGCTCCGCCCGGCGAGCGGCGGCCTCGGCCCCTGCCCGCTCGCCCTGCGCATAGCCGGTGGCGAACGCCTCGCGCTCGACGGTCGCGAGATCCACGGCCGTCGCCGGCGGCTGATGTGACACCGGCGCGTCATGTCCATGCGGCGCCTCCGCCCGCGACATGGGTGTCGCGCCCGGGACGGCCGACGTCCAGCTGAACGCGGCAATGGCCGAGGGATCGGTGAGTCGACGTCCCCTATACGACAAAGGCTTCTCCTGCGGCTGCGCCGGTTGAGATCACGCCCTCTTCCTCGAGCTTCCGGGCAATGGCCACAATGGACTGCTGGGCTTTCTCGACGTCCCGAAGGCGAATGGCGCCCAGCACATCCATTTCTTCCTTCATCATTTCCGCCGCGCGCTTCGACATGTTCTTGAAGAAGTGCGTGCGGATTTCTTCGCTGGCGCCCTTGAGCGCAATGGTCATTTCCTTCTTGTCCGCCCGCTGCACAATCTCGCGGATGCCGTTGTCATCCACGGTGATGAAGTCGTCAAAGACGAACATCAGATTGCGGATGGACACGGCCAGCTCTGGCTTGCGCATCTCGATCGCTTCAAGCACAGGCGTGCTCACGGTGCGGTCGAGGCGATTGAACAGCTCCGCCACGGCCCGGAGCCCGCCGTGCTGTTCGAGCGTCGGCCCCGCCAGTGACTTGAGCCGGACTTCGATCACGTCGGAAATGCGGGTGACCACCTCGGGAGAGATCTCCTCCAGCTGGGACATGCGGGTCAGCACATCCACGCGAATCGTGTCCGGCAGCAGTGTCACGAGCTGCGCCGCGCTTGACGGGTTCAGCCTGGCCAGGATGAGCGCGATGGTCTGCGGGTGTTCCCCGACCACGAACTTGGACAGCTGTGACGGGTCGGCCTTCTCGAGCGCGGTAAAGCCCGCCGTGGACTCGAAGGACTTCTGCACCCGCTCCATGATTCCCCGGGCTGCCGCATCGCCGAGGCTCATGTTCAGCACCCGCCTGGTGTAGTCCACTCCGCCGCGCGTGCCCTGGGAGGGCGTGACCACGGCATGGTGAAACTCGGTCAACACCTTCTCGACTGTCTGGGCCGACACCGGCCCCAGCTCGGCCATCTCCTGTGCGAGCGACTCCACCTCGGACTCATTCATGTGTTTGAAGAGCGTCGAGGAGGCCTCCTCCCCGATGAGGAGCGCCACAATGGCGGCCTTCGTGATGCCGGAAATCTGCCCTGGTCCCAACGCCGCCATCGTCATTTGTCCTTCTCACGCATCCAGGTCCGCAGCAACCGCGCCACGCTCTCGGGCTCCTGCGAGCTCATCGTGGCCGCGCGCTTGGTCATGACCGGAATCCGCAGTCCATCTGCGCTCGGGTCGCCAATCTGCGCGGCGAGCTGGGCTTCGACCTCGCTCTCGAGATCCGCCACGGTGCGGGGCGTCGGGCCGTTGGCTGCGGCCATCACGGCCGCCGCCGGGCTCATGGCCGGCACGACCGCGGCGACCGCGGCCGCCACAGCCGGCGTCTTGCTCAGGCGCTTCATCAGGGGGCGAATGACCAGCAGGAAGAGCACGAAGAGCATGCCCAGTCCGAGGCCCAGCTTGCTGAACTCGGTCACCTGCTCGGTGTAGCGCTCGACAATGCTGGGCGCCTTCACCTCTTCCTGCGGCGGGTCATCGAACGACATGTGCTCGACCGTCAGGAGGTCACCGCGCTGGGTGTCCAGCCCGACGGCCGCCGCGACCAGTGCCTGCACCTTCTGAATCTCTTCTTTGGTGCGAGGCGCCTTCACCATGACGAAGGTCCCGTCCTGCTGCTTCTTGGCCACGCGCGCGTCATCCAGGATCACCGCCACGGAAAGCCGGGACGTATCACCCGCCGGAGACACCGTGCGACGGGTCAGGCGGCTCACCTCATAGTTGGTGGACTCGGTGTTGCGCGACGGACCAAGCGGGCCGGTTGCCGCGACCTGTGCAGCGGCTGCGTTGGCCGCAGGCTGACCCGGCACCGGGGCCGGCTGTGGCGGAGGTGGTGCATTGCCGCGGGCGCCAGCCACCATGCCACCGCCCGCAGAGCCGGCGGCGCCGCCAACGGTATCGCTGGACATCTGCCGCGTCCGGATGACCGCCGAGTTCGGGTCCCACCGCTCTTCGGTCTCCTCGCGACTCTGGGCGTTGAGCTTCACCGCCACATTGACCCTTACCCGCTCGGGACCTACGACAGGCTCGAGCAGTGCGACGACCTTCCTGGAGATGTCGGCCTCAAGGCGCTGCTGCCGTTCTGTCTGCGCCACCGCGAGCGGGTCGTTCTCGTCAGACCCGGGCCTGGCCAGGGGCCGCCCCGTGCTGTCGACCACGACCACCGCGTCGGCGCGCAACCCTTCGACACTGGCCGCCACCAGGCCGGTAATGCCTGCGATCGTCGACGCGGCAGGCGTCCGCGTACCTTTCAGCTTGAGCACGACTGACGCCTTGGCGGGCCGCGGCTCACCGAAGATGGAATCCTTCGCCATCGCGATGTGCACACGCGCGCTGGCCACCTCCGAGATGGTGGCAATGGTCCTGGCGATCTCGCCTTCGAGCGCGCGGCGGTAGTTCACTTTCTCCATGAACTCGGTTGCGCCGAACGCGGTCCGGTCGAAGATCTCGAAGCCCACACGGCCCGAACTCGGCAGTCCGGCCGCGGTCAACTGCAGCCGCATCTCGTTCAACTGGGAGGAGGGCACCCGAACGGTCGTACCGCCGTCGTCGAGCTCGTACTTCACCTTGAGGGTCTTGAGCTTCTCGACGACCTGGCCGGCCGACTCGGCGTCCATGTTCGAGAACAGCACAGCAAAGGTCGGCTTCTGGATGAAATAGGTGGAGCCCACCAGCAGGCCGACCACCAGCAGGAACGTCAGCCCGAGCGTCACCAGCTGCGAAGAGCTGAAGGACGCTACAAGTGAGCGCAGTTTGCCGAATAGCTGATCAGGATTCACGGGTGCCCCACGTCAGAACGCGTCACTGGGTTAGAGCGGCATCCGCATGATGTCCTGGTAGGCGGACACCAGCTTGTTGCGGACCTGCACTGTCAACTGCAACGTCATGTCCGCCCGCTGCAGCGCGATCATGGCGTCGTGGACGTCATTGGTCTTGTCCATCATGCCGACGACGGCCTTGTTGGCTTCAGCCGCCGTCTGGTCGACGGACCCTACCAACTGACCAAGCGCCTCGGCAAAGGTGCCCGTGGCCCCTCCTCCGGTCGCGCCGCCGAAGGCGTCGACCAGGCCGGTGCTCTTGCCAGGACCCTGAACGGCCCCGGCTGCCATGCTTGCGATCCGTGCGAACTCGACAGGCATCAGTTCTCCTTACTTCCCGAGGTCCAGGGCCTTCGATACCAGGTCGCGAATCATGCCGATGGCGGCAAGGTTCGCCTGGTAGGCGCGCGCCGCGCCCATCATGTCGACCATCTCTTCCGGCGCGTCGACGTTCGGCATGGACACGAAGCCGTCGGCATCGGCATCCGGGTGGCCGGGCTCGTACCGACGCTTGAACACCGCCGGATCCTCCACGATGCCGGCCACCTTCACACCCGTGGCCTCGGCGCCCCCAAGTGCGGCGTCGAACGAGTTGACCGGGTCGCTCGCCAGCATCACGCTGCGACGCCGGTACGGCTGTCCGTTGGCCCCGCGGGTTGACTCGGCATTGGCGATGTTCGACACCGCCACTTCGATTCGGGTCCGCTGAACCGCGAGGGCACTGGCACCCGCAGTGATGGCAGAGCTCAGGGTCGGCACGACTTACCGCCCCTCGTTGATGGCATAGCGGACCAGGCGGAACTTCGCTGCCAGCGCCGTCTGCGCAGCACTGAAGTCCCCGCCGGCGCGCCCCATGGATAGCAGTTCCCGGTCAATCTGCACCGTGTTGCCATCGCGCTTGGCGGGAAGGCCCTCCACTTCCTGCATCGACACCCGCACGGATGGCCCTCCGGCGGCCAGCGTGGTCTCGGTCGAGAACTGTTCCAGCGTCTCGGCAAAGGTCGGCTCAATGGCCTTGTAGGAAGGGGTGTCCGCGTTGGCGAGATTGCCAGCGGCCGCAACCTGCTTGGCCGCCGCAATCGTCATCTGCCGCCGCAGGGCGCCAACCAGGGCGCCGTCGTTGATGGAATCCAGAGGCATCGGCATCTCTCCGCAACATCGCACGACCGTCCCGCCCCGCCGATCTGGCCGGAGCGCTCAAGGAACGGTGGTCTGTCGCCGATTCACGTAGAGGCAAGATGGATGCCCACTGTGCAACAGGGCATGTACACAGGGGTTTCCGCATGGAGGGATGCGGAAGAGGACGGCTGGCCGACACCTGTCGTCGGCACACCGTGCGCGGAGGGCGCTCAGCTCCGGCGGAGGAAGGCTTCGATCTGTGTCAGGCGCGAGTCGATAGACGCGAGACGGAGCACCATGTCGCGCGCCGACACCGGCGCTCCAGACTCCAGCTCCCGCACGAGCTGCTCGTTCTCGTACTCGAGCGCCATCCGGTCCAGAATGCGCCGCAGCACCACCTCGAGCTGGCCCAGGGCGAAGGGCTTGGTCAAGTAGTCATAGGCCCCCTCGCGCACGGCCCGGACAGCGGTGTCGATCGTGCCGAATCCAGTGATGATGACCCCATAGCACCCGGGCGTGGACTCGCGCGCGGCCTTCAGCACGTCGAAGCCATCGGCTCCCGGCAGATGCAGGTCGGTGATGACGATTCCGAACCGCCCCGGTTCCTGCCGGAGGACCGACACCGCCTCGAGCCCGCTGGTGGCGGTGACGCATCTCAGGTCATGCGCCTGGCAGAATTCCGACAGCAGTTCGCACGTCTCCACCTCGTCGTCCACGATCAGGACTGTGGGTCGTACAGGCTTCGAGATTACTGGCATTTCCTTTGCAGACATGACGGCAGACTCCAGCACAGGTGAGCACCCCTGTCCGGATAATCGGCAAGACTGGCTGAAACTTGAATCGACTTACAACCGGAGCGATCGCCGCAGTGTCAGAAACCCGACACCCCGCCGCCATCCCGTCAACCATATGACACCTTTGTCGCTGACCACCTCTGTTCTCATCGTCGAAGATGAAGTCGATCTTCGCCAGACCATCGCGGAATGCCTGGAGTCAGAAGGGTTTGCAGCCGCGCAGGCGGCCGACGCGGCTGATGCCTCGGACCGTCTGAAGGGCTTTGCCTACGACGCGCTGGTGGTGGACCTTCGCCTGCCGGACGGTGACGGCATGCGAGTCCTGGAGGAAGCGGTCGCCCGCTATCCAGGTATCAGCGCGGTGGTCATTACCGGGTTCGGCGGCGTCACAGAAGCGGTCACCGCAATCAAGCACGGCGCCATCGACTTCTTCATCAAGCCGTTCCAGATGACGCAGCTCGCCCGGGTGCTCCGCGCCTCGGTCGACCAGCGCAAGCTCCGTGAGGAAAACGCCGAACTCCGGGCGCAGCTCCGCGAGCGCTTCAGCTTTGACAGCATCATCGGTCGCCACAGCACGATGCAGGCCCTGTTCTCGACGCTGGAGCTGGTGTCGCCCATGAACAGCACGGTCCTCATCCAGGGCGAGACGGGCACCGGCAAGGAACTCATTGCCCGGACGATTCACCACAACAGCCCGCGGGCGGACCATCGATTCGTCGGCTTCAACGCCGCCGCCATTCCCGAGGGGCTGGCCGAGGCGGAACTCTTCGGCCATGTGAAAGGCGCGTTCACCGGTGCCGTTTCGGCACGGGTGGGTCGCTTCGAGCTGGCCCATCGCGGAACACTGTTCATCGACGAAGTCGCTTCGATGTCCCTGCCCCTGCAGGCCAAGCTGCTCCGGGCACTCCAGGAACGCGAGGTCGAGCGCGTGGGTGAATCACGCTCGGTGAAGTTCGACATCCGGGTCATTGCGGCCACGAACACCGACCTCCGCAAGCTCGTGAAGGAGGGCACCTTCCGCGAGGACCTGTACTACCGCCTCAACGTGATTCCGGTGATCCTTCCCACGCTGCGCGAACGCCAGGAAGACATTCCGCTCCTGGCCCGGCACTTCGTCCACAAGTCCTGCAAGGAAAACGGCCTGACCCAGAAGACGCTGACGCAGGACGCGTTGCGGCTGCTGATGTCCTATGATTGGCCCGGCAACATCCGTCAGTTCGAGAACGCGATGGAACATGCCGTCGCGATGAGCGTGGCGCGGCCGGAGATCGGGCCGGAAGCTCTTCCCATGGAACTGCGCGACCGCAGCCTGGCACCAGCCTCACCCACGATGGCCATCCCTGATGAGGGCATCAACTTCACGGATGTGGTGTCGCAGCTCGAACGCGACCTCATCCTGCGGTGCCTCGAGAAAACCGGCGGGAACAAGCGGCAGGCCGCCCGTCTGCTCAACCTCAGCCGGACGACGTTCATCGACAAGCTGCAGCGACTGCAGGTCGCCTGACGCTCAGGCCGTCGGCAGCCGAAGCACGAAGCTGGCGCCGACGGCCGTGTCCTCCAGCGTGAGGGAGCCCCCTGCCCTGCGCGCCACCTGGCTGGCCGCCGGAAGACCAAGCCCCGCAGCCTCCGTCCGAGGCCGGGTCGTGAAGAACGGCTCAAAGACCCGCTCACGCAGTTCCAGTGGCACTCCCGGGCCGTTGTCCATCACCCGCACCGCGAGCATCGCCCCGTCGTCAGCCAGTTCCACCCGAATCGCGCCACCGGCGACCCCGGTCAGGGCCTGCTCGGCATTGGCAATCAGGTTCAGCACGGCCTGCTGCACCTCCATCGGATTGCCCTGCACGGTCAGGGCACGCCCCTCCGGAAGTGCCAGGTCAATCCGGAGGCCCGCACGACCCGCGGCATAGGCTCTCAGTCCCACGGCCCTGGTCAGCAACTCCCGCAGGGACACGCGCGCCACGCCATCCGGGCGTTCGCGTGCGAAGGCCATGAGGTTGTGGACCACCGTGGCCGCCCGATCGTGCTGTGCGCGAATGCGCCCGATCCGCACACGAGCCTGCTCCGGAAGCGACACATCGTCCAGGAGTTCAACGGATCCCCCAATGACCTGCAGCGCGTTGTTCACTTCGTGCGCCACGCCGGAGAGCAACCGGGCAATGGTTGCCGATCGGTTCAGCAGTACGTAGTCGTCAGGCGAGAGTTCATCAGACATGGGTCGGCGCGGAGGCGCGATCTCAGAATCGGTCGGTGGCGGCTTCACCTTGAACGGGAGCCCGAAGACAGGGCGACGGTCTAGCGGTCGTCATCTCCCGACAACAGCTCTCCGGTCTCCCCCGCCAGCTCGTCTTCCTCGACAGGTCCCTGCATCCTGGCGTAGATGAAGGCAATCCCGAAGATCACGACGACAAGACCCAGCGAGAACCACTTCGGGATGGCGAAGTGGACAAAGCCAGCCGTGTGCAGGTACTCAAGCACCAGCTTCAGCCCGACCCAGCCAATGATGACGAACGCCCCATCGACCAGCGCGGGATACCGGGTGACGAGCGACAGCAGTTGTCCGATCACCAGGCGCATCGCCACCACACCGAGTACCCCACCGGTAACGATGACCCACAGCTTTGGCGACATGGCGACAGCCACCAGAATCGAGTCCAGGGCGAAGACGATGTCGGTCAGCTCCACCTTGACCACCGTGGCCCAGAAGGCGCTCATGCCCCAGAACCCGACAGCCTTGGGTGGACGTCGCCTGGCACCCGCGTCCTCGTGGTTCGAGAAGTGGCCATAGGTCAGCCACAACAGGTAGCCCGCACCCACCAGCATCACCCAGGCAATCGTGATGAGGTAGACCGCCAGCAGAATCGCCACGATGCGAAAGGCGAACGCACCGATGATCCCGTAACGGAGGGCATTGCGCTGCTGGGACTTCGGAAGGCCCAGCACCAGCACGGCCAGCACCATGGCGTTGTCTGCGCTGAGCAGCCCCTCAAGGGCCACCAGCAGGGCGATCGTCAGGAAGTCGGAGGCATGAACGTCCACAGGCGTGCCCGCATCGTAGCACTGCAAGATTGACACGACTCGTATCAGGGCCTACAGTTGAATCAGATCAACATCAGCCATGGCTTCCGATCAGGACTTCTACCTCATCAGCGTTGCGGCCCAGATGCTCGGCATGCACCCGCAGACGCTCCGGAAGTACGAGCGACTGGGCCTGGTCCAGCCATCGCGGACCAGCGGCAGCATGCGTCTTTATACCCACGACGAACTCGATCGCCTGCGCATGATCAAGCGACTGGTCGATGACCTCGGCATCAACCTCGCCGGTGTGCAGTGCCTGTTGACCGTCGCGGAAGTCATGCAACGCATCAGGCCGATGCTGGCCGATGACGACGTCTTCGCCACGGCGCCCGGTCGCCGGGCCCTCGAAGTGGAACTGGCCAGGCTGAGCGAGCTGATAGGGATGTGACCCATGGATTTCAAGGATTACTACGCCACCCTGGGCGTGGCCAAGGCGGCCACGGACAAGGAAATCAAGCAGGCCTTTCGCAAGTTGGCCCGCAAGTTCCATCCCGACGTCAATCCTGGCGACAAGAAGGCCGAGGCCCGCTTCAAGGAAATCAATGAAGCCAACGAGGTCCTGAGCGATCCGACCAAACGTCGCAAGTACGACGAACTGGGGGCAAACTGGCGCCAGTATGAGCAGGCCCCACCCCAGGGCGGTCGCGATCCCTTTGGCGGAGCCTGGAACGTGAACATGGGCGGGGGTGGCAGCCGAACCATGTCCCCCGAGGACATGGAGTCGATGTTCGGCGGACAGGCGCCCTTCTCCGATTTCTTCACCACGTTCTTCGGTGGCGCCACTGAGGACTCGCCGCGCGGGCGCGGTGCCAGAGCCCGCCAGCCGAGGCGCGGGCAGGACGTCGAACACGAGCTCGAGTTGTCACTCGAGGACGCCTATCGTGGCGTCACGCGCCGGCTCTCGCTCAAGCACGGCGGGCACGCGCGCACGGTCGATGTGCGCATCCCGGCCGGTGTCGGAGATGGCTCCCGCGTGCGGGTGGCAGGCGAAGGTGAGCCCGGGGCCAGTGGGTCGGGAGACCTTTATCTGCGGGTACGACTCCTCCCCCACCCCGTGTTCGAACGACGCGGTCGGGACATCTATGTCAAGTTGCCGGTGCCCGTCACCGTGCCCGTGTGCGGGGGCGAGGCGGTCGTCCCGACACTTTCGGGCAAGTCGGTTCGCCTCCGCATTCCGGCGCTCACATCGGCCGGACAGCTGTTTCGCCTGAAGGGATACGGCATGCCGTCGGTCGCCAAGCCAACCGAGACCGGCGATGCCTATGCGCGCATTGAGGTGCAGCTCCCCACCGAGCTCTCGCCCGACGCCCGGGAGCACTGGACTGCGTTGGCCAAGCTACAGGAGAGTGACGCCGCGACCAGCGGCGCCGCGCAATTGCCATGAGCACACCCAAGTTCACCGAAAAGGCCCAGGAAGCTCTTGTCAGCGCGCAGTCGCTGGCAGGCGAACTGACCCACGCCGAAGTCACACCCGAACACCTCCTCGTCACGCTGGTGGAACAGCAGGGTGGCGTCGTGCCGTCGGTCATCCGGAAGCTGTCCCTCGACCCGGCCACCGTGGCCCGCGAGGCACGAGCCCTGCTGACCCAGCAGCCCAAAGCCTATGGCGGCGAGGTCCGCTTCTCCCCGCGCATCAAGCTGATCACGGATGCCGCGCAGGCCGAGGCCACGCGACTCCAGGACGACTTCCTCAGCACCGAGCACCTGTTCCTGGCCGTGGCCACGGAAGCCGGACGCTCGCCCGGTGCGCAGTTGCTGCAGCGCCTCGGCGTCACCAAAGACACACTGTTCGGTGCACTCACGCAGGTGCGTGGCAGCCAGCGCGTCACGAGCCAGAATCCCGAAGCGACCTACGAGGCCCTGCAGCGGTACGGGCGCGACCTGACGGAGCTGGCACGCAAAGGCAAGCTGGACCCGGTGATTGGCCGCGACGAAGAAGTCCGGCGTGTGGTGCAGGTCCTGTCCCGCCGTACCAAGAACAACCCTGTCCTCATCGGGGAGCCCGGCGTGGGCAAGACGGCGATTGTCGAAGGTCTCGCCCAGCGCATCGTCCGCGGCGATGTACCGGAAGGCCTCAAGCACAAGCAGATCTTCGCGCTCGACATGGGTGCGCTGGTCGCCGGCGCGAAGTACCGGGGCGAGTTCGAGGAGCGGCTGAAGGCGGTGCTCAAGGAGATCACGGACTCCGACAACCGCATCATCCTGTTCATAGACGAACTCCACACGGTCGTGGGGGCGGGCGCCGGAGAGGGTGCCATGGACGCCTCCCAGATGCTGAAGCCGATGCTGGCCAGAGGCGAACTGCACACCATCGGCGCGACCACGCTGGACGAGTACCGGAAACACATCGAGAAGGATGCCGCCCTTGAGCGCCGGTTCCAGCCCGTCGTGGTTGGGGAACCGACGGTCGAAGATGCGATCTCGATTCTGCGTGGCCTGCGCGAGCGGTATGAAATACACCACAAGGTGCGGTTCAAGGACGCCGCGCTGGTGGCCGCGGCCATGCTGTCGCACCGCTACATCACGGATCGGTTCCTGCCGGACAAGGCCATCGACCTCATCGACGAAGCAGCCGCGAAGCTCCGCATGGAGATCGATTCGCTGCCAGCCGAGCTCGACGAAGTCCGGCGGCGACTGATGCAGCTCGAAATCGAGCGAGAAGCGCTGCGCCGCGAGACTGACAGGGCCTCGCAGGAGCGGCTCGTCAAGCTGGAGAATGAACTGGCGAACCTGAAGGAGCAGAGCACGGTCCTGCAGGCCCAGTGGCAGCGGGAAAAGGACGAAATCAGCGGGGCCAGCACGCTCAAGGAACAGCTCGAGCAGGCTCGCCACCAGCTGGAGGAGTTCGTCCGAGCCGGCGACTATGCCAAGGCCTCCGAGCTGCAGTACGGCCGGATCCCGGAGCTCGAGAAACGGCTGCGCGACGATGCCCCGGAGGCGTCTGGCTCGACACCCCGCATGCTCAAGCTCGAGGTGGATGAAGAAGACATCGCCGAGGTGGTTGCCAAGTGGACCAACATCCCGGTCAGCCGGCTGATGGAGGGTGAGATTCAGAAGCTCATCCACATGGAAGAGCGACTCCATCAGCGAGTCATCGGGCAGGATGAAGCGATTGGCGCGGTCTCGAATGCCCTGCGCCGGGCCAGAGCCGGGATGCAGGATCCCAACCGCCCCCTTGGCAGCTTCCTGTTCCTGGGTCCGACAGGCGTCGGCAAGACCGAACTGGCACGTGCGCTGGCCGAGTTCATGTTCGATGACGAACGGGCCATGGTCCGGATTGACATGTCGGAGTACCAGGAGAAGCACACCGTCTCGAGGATGATCGGTGCCCCTCCCGGCTACGTCGGCTACGAAGAAGCCGGCCAGCTGACCGAAGCGGTGCGGCGACGTCCCTATGCGGTCGTGCTCTTCGACGAAATCGAGAAAGCGCACCCGGAAGTGCTGAACGTCCTCCTCCAGCTGCTGGATGATGGCAGGCTGACCGATGGCAAGGGGCGAACGGTCGACTTCCGGAACGCGGTCGTCATCATGACCTCCAACCTCGGCAGCCAGTACATCGCCGAGGCATCGCTGTCCCCTGGAGCCAGCGAGACGCTGCCAGAGGCAACCCGCCGTCAGGTCACCGAGGCGCTCCGTGCACACTTCCGCCCGGAGTTCCTGAATCGCGTGGATGACATCATCTTCTTCCACGCCCTCGGCATGCGCCACATGGGGCACATCATCGACATCCAGGTGCGCGGTCTGCTGAAGCGGCTCGAGGACCGGAAGATTACGGTGACCCTCACGGACGCGGCCAAGGACCAACTGGTCGCCGAAGGGTTCGACCCGGCCTATGGTGCCAGACCACTGAAGCGCACCATCCAGCGGATGGTGCTCGACCCGCTTGCGCGCCGCGTCCTCGAGGGTGAGTTTCACGAGGGCGACACCATCGGCGTCGACGCCGGCCCGGACGGGCTCCGCTTCGATGCGGTC
>JAKFYA010000410.1 GCA_021731095.1 Acidobacteriota bacterium
GCGTCGACACCCTGAAGACTTTCGTGACGGCCGGCATCATCGGGTTTCTCGGCTGGAGCGCCGTGGAGGCGTCGATGGAGGACAGTCTGCGGCTGCCCTGGCTCTCCCCGATCGGCGCCGCACAGGTAGCCGGCACCCAGTTGACCGACCTGCTGACCCGTGTGGGCTGGACGCTGGGCATCATCGCCATGGCGGACTATGCGCTGCAGCGCTGGCGCATCATGTCCTCCCTCAAGATGACCAAGCAGGAAGTCCGGGATGAAGCCAAACAGAATGACGGCAATCCCGAGGTGAAGGGTCGCATCCGGCGTCTCCAGCGCGACATGGTCAAGCGGCGGATGCTCTCCGATGTCAAACGCGCGACAGTCGTGGTGACGAATCCGACACACTTCGCCGTCGCGCTGGAGTATCAGCGCGGCATGGGCGCACCCCTGGTGCTGGCCAAGGGGCAGGACCATCTGGCCCTGAAGATCCGGGAACGGGCGCGCCAGCACGGTGTGCCGATCGTCGAGAACAAGCCCCTCGCCCGGGCGCTCTTTGCCACCGCCGAGATCGGCGACACGATTCCGGGCCCGCTCTTTGCAGCGGTAGCGGAAGTGCTGGCACAACTCATCCGGCTCAAGCAGATCACCCTTTAGCAGCATCACGACATGGCCACACCGGTTCGCGCTCCAAAGATTACGCAGCTCTTCGCCCCCGTCGCCATCATTGCCGTCGTCCTGCTGATGGTGGTGCCCCTGCCGCCGCTACTGCTCGACCTGCTGCTGTCGGTCGACATCGGTCTGGCCGTGGTCCTCCTGTTGACGGCTGTGTATGTCCGGCAGCCTGTCGAGTTCTCGGTGTTTCCCTCGCTGCTGCTCGTCCTGACCCTGCTTCGACTCTCACTGAATGTCGCCTCCACGCGTCTCGTCCTCCTGAACGGGCAGGAGGGGGTCGAGGCTGCCGGTGGCGTCATCATGGCCTTCGGGCAGTTCGTGGTCGGTGGCAACTTCGTCGTCGGCGTCGTCATCTTCCTGGTCCTCATCGGCATCCAGTTCATCGTCATCAATCACGGCGCAGTCCGCATCTCCGAAGTGACAGCCCGCTTCACCCTGGATGCCCTGCCCGGGCGGCAGATGGCCATCGATGCCGACCTGAATGCCGGCCTGATTGGGGAGGCGGAGGCGCGCGAGCGACGGGAGCGGGTCCGGAAGGAAGCCGACTTCTACGGCTCGATGGATGGAGCCATCCGCTTCACCCAGCGCGATTCGATGGCGGCGCTGATGATCACCGGCGTGAACATCGTGGCCGGTCTGATCATCGGAGTTGTCCAGCACGACCTGGACCTCGGAACCGCGGCCGAGACCTATACGATTCTGACGGTGGGTGAGGGGCTCGTCACCGCCATCCCCTCCCTCCTGGTCTCGATGGCGGGCGCCCTCATCACCACGCGCGCTGCGTCAGAGTCGCACCTGGGTGACGAGGTGGCGCTCCAGCTGTTCACCAAGCCCAAGCCACTGGCCGTGGGCGCAGGCGTGCTGGTGCTGCTGGCACTGATTCCCGGCCTTCCGAAGTTCTCGTTCCTGACCGTGGCCGGCCTGCTCGGCATGGCGGCTTATACCGTCAGGGCCGTGGCTCCTGCAGAGGGCGAGGGCGCAGACGCGCCAAAGGCGGCCGATACGCCGGAACCGGTCATCGGCGTCGACCCGCTCAGCATCGAAGTGGGGTACGCGCTGGTTGGTCTGGTGGACGAAGGGCAGGGCGGCACCCTGTTGTCCCGCGTGAGAGCCATCCGGCGCCAGATTGCCACCGAGACCGGGATCACCGTTCCGGCGGTCCGGGTGGCCGACAACCTGCAACTCGGCCCGCGGGGCTACACGATTCTCATCAAGGGGGTCGAGGTCTCGCGCGGCGAGCTGTATGCCGACCGCGTGCTGGCCATCAATTCCGGCGCCGCCTCTCGTCCCATAGACGGCGTGGCGACCAAGGAGCCGGCCTTCGGTCTGCCCGCAACCTGGATTCCAGGCGATCAGCGGGATGCCGCCGCCGCCGCGGGGTACACCGTGGTCGATGCGACCACGACCCTGTCCACCCATCTCTCGGAGGTCATCCGGACGTTCCTGCCGGATCTGCTCAGTCGTCAGCAGATGAAGGAAATGGTCGATGCCGTCGCCGAGACGTCCCCGAAGCTGGTCGAGGAGCTGGTGCCGAAGCTGGTATCGATTGGCGAGATCCAGCGGGTGATTCGCCAGTTGCTGCGCGAACGCGTGCCCGTTCGGGACCTGACCACGATTCTGGAGGCACTGGCGGACGCCGCGGTGCTTAGCAAGGACCCCGACGTGCTGACCGAGGCGGTGCGTGGAGCCATCGGCCGGGCCATCTGTCGCCCGTATCAGAACGAGAAGGGGGAGCTGCCGGTCATCGGCGTGACGCCCGCGCTCGAGGAGCAGCTGCTCGGATCCCTGGTCAAGACAGACCAGGGCGCCATTCTCGCGCTGGAGCCCCAGAAGGCCCAGCAGATCGCCGCGCGCATCGGGCAGGCCATTGAGCAGGCGATGGCACAACCCGTGCTGTTGTGTTCCCCAGTGCTGCGTCCCCACCTGTGGCGGCTGTTCGCCAGAGTGCTTCCACATCTCGGGGTGCTGTCGCACAACGAGGTTCCGACTCACGTGCACATAGTTCCGATTGCGACACTCGACTGACATGCATCTGAAGCGATATCGCCACGAAAACATCCAGGACGCCCTGCGAGCGGTCCGTGAGGACCTTGGACCCTCCGCGCTCGTGATGAGCACCCGCGTGGTGCGGGTGCGGGGCGTGCGAGGCCTCTTCGGGGCCAAGCAGTTCGAGATTACGGCGGCGCTTGACCGGCCAGTGATGTCGAAACTCCGACAGCTCGACGAGGAACCGGACGTCGTGCCGGCTCCGGTGCCTGTCAGGCAGCCGGCCCGGGCCGCCGCAGAGATTGCCGCGCGCCTTGAGGCGGGCGGCATGGACGCGGTCCTTGCGCGGGAGATTGTGTCGGCTTATCCGGGCAGTCGGCGACGAGCCGCAGACCCGGCTGAGGTGCGGGCCCTGCTGGTAGGCCAGCTGGCGACCCTGGCATCGACCGACGAGCGCTTCGCGCCTGTGGAGGTGTTCGTTGGCCCACCGGGGGCCGGCAAGACCACGACGATCGCGAAGATTGCGGCGCACGAGCGGGCGCTGCGTGGCCGGAAGCTCGCGCTGATCAGCGCCGATGGCTTCCGCGTGGGCGCGGTCGAACAGCTCCGCCTCTATGCCGACATCCTGGGCTCGCCCTTTCTGACCGCCAGGTCCGCAGACGAGCTGGAATCGGCCCTGGACGGGGCGCGTCGTCCGCTTCTGCTGGATACCGCCGGTCGATCTCCGTCCGACGACGCCTCGCGTGACGTGTTCCGGGTGCTGGCTGGCAGAGCGGATGTCCGGACGCATCTGGTGATTCCTGCCACCACACCAGCCACGCGTGTGCGCAGTCTGTTCGAGCGCTTCGCAGAGGCGCGACCCAGCCGCGTGGTGGTGACCAAGCTGGACGAGGTGGGCTCGATTTCGCCCATCCTGGGAGCCCTGCGCGCGCAGGGGTTGCCCATTTCCTACCTCGGCACGGGACAGGACGTGCCGGAACATCTGGAACGGGCTTCGGGCGGCGTGCTTGCCGCCTGGGTCACCGGCGATGCGGCCGGGCGAAGGGAAGCGGTGGCATGAGGACGCCTGGGCAGCAGCACGAGGCCACGGTCATTGCCGTCACGAGCGGCAAGGGCGGTGTGGGCAAGACGAACGTGGTGGTCAATGTCGCCGTGGCGCTGGCACGGCTCGGCTACCGGATTGGCGTCATCGACGCGGATTTTGCGCTTGGCAATGTGGACGTCCTGCTCGGCCTGACACCGGAGCGACACATCGGACACCTGCTCACGGGTGAAGCGGCGCTCAAGGATCTGGTCATTGAAGGGCCGCGGGGCGTGAAGGTCCTGCCGGGCAGCTCCGGACTGCAGGCGCTCGCAGCGCTGACCCCGGGCCAGCGGACCACCTTCAATCAGGCCGTGGCGGACATGCGGAGCAGCGTGGACTTCCTGTTCATCGATACGGCGGCAGGCATCTCGGACAACGTGCTGGAGACGCTGCTGCTGGCTGAGCGCGTGGTGCTGGTGACCTCGCTCGAGCCGGCTGCCGTCGTCGACGCCTACGCCACCGCCAAGATCCTGAATGGCGCGGCGCGCGAGCGCGAAATTGGTGTCGTGGTGAACGGGGTGCGCGATGGCAACGAGGCGGCGCTGGCGTTCAGGCAACTGGATCTGGCGGCCGATCGGTTCCTTGGTCGGAACCTGCGCTATTACGGCTTTGTGGCCCAGGACCCGCTGCTCAAGGACGCGGTGCTGGTGCAGCGCGCCGTCGTGGACCACCTGCCGCAGGCCGCGTCGAGCCGGTGCTTCAGGATTCTGGCGTCCCGGCTGGCCGGGATGGGACCGATTCGCGGGAGTGGCCCACGCCTGGCCCGGCCGGTGACGGCGCTGCCGCAGGATGACGAGGTGGAACAGTGCGCGTAGCCACACGAAACAGCGACCATTCCGTCCGCGACCAGCTGGTGCTGGATAACGTGGCGCTGGTCAAGAGCATGGCGCAACGCCTCGCGCAGCGCCTTCCGCCACAGGTGGACCTCAACGATCTGATCAGCGTCGGCACGCTGGGACTCATCGACGCCGCGTCGCGCTACAAGTCGACGTTGGGCGTGCCCTTCGATGCCTTCGCACGCCGCCGGGTGCACGGCGCGATGCTGGACGCGTTGCGGGAGCTGGACTGGGCGCCGCGCTCGGCGCGGCGTCTGCGTCGCACGATGGACTCGGCCGTGGCGCGCCTGCGACACGAGCTGGGACGCGAGCCGGAGGAGGCCGAGGTCGCCAAGGCGCTGGATCTGTCACCGGCGGAATTCGACCGCTCGGTGGAGCAGCTCCGGATGCTGGAGGTGGGCTCGCTGCGGCAGCTCGAGTCGGCGGGTCCGGACGGCACTCCGCTCCTCGAGCTCTGCGTGGATACGTCGGAAGGCGTGATCAGCCAGATCGAGCGGGCTGAGCTGCGCGAGCATCTGGCGCGCGCGATTCAGGAGCTGCCCGAACGTGAACGGCAGATCCTGGCGCTCTATTACCAGGAAGAGCTGACGCTGGCGGAGATCGGTGAAGTGATTGGCGTCTGTGAGTCGCGGGTGTCGCAGTTGCGCACCCTGGCCATCTCGCGCCTGCGCACGCTGTTGCGCACGGCATTGGGCGCAGAGGAGGCGACTGAGGCATGAGCAACAAGATTCTCTCGCAGGCGGAAATCGACGCCCTGCTCCCGGCTCCATCTGCCGGTGGTCTGCCGGGTGGCTCCGGCGGCGTCGTGCCCTACGACTTCTGCAGGCCTGATCGGATTCAGAAGGACGAGCTCCGCGCCCTGCACTTCCTGCACGATCGCTTCGCCGTGAATGTGTCGACCTCGCTGTCGGCCTACCTGCGGGCCGTGACCGAGGTCAGCATCGTCTCGGCCGAGCAGTTCATGTATTCCGAGTTCCTGATGTCGCTGCCCGACTCGACCGCGTTCTATTCGCTGGACCTGGATCCGCACGGCATGTCCGGCGCGCTCGAGATCAGCCCGGTCGTGGCGTTCACCATCCTTGACCGGATGCTGGGCGGGAGTGGGAGCGGCTCGAATGCCAGCCCCAATCGGCCCCTCACCGAGATCGAGCTGAACGTCGTCGACACCGTCGTGAAGGTGCTGCTCGAGAATCTGGCGGACACCTGGAAGTCGGTGACGAACATCCAGTTCCGCGTCAGGGCCCGCGAGACACGCCCCCAGATGCTGCAGGTCGTGGACAGCAACGAGATCATGGTGCTGTTCGTGTTTGATGTGCGACTGGCCGAGAACCGCGGGGCGTTGCACCTCTGCTTTCCCGCCTCTCTCGTCGAAGGCATTGCCGACACGCTGGCCCCTGGCGGCCAGCACTCAGAGCGCGGTGCCAGCGCGGCTGAGGAGGACTGGCTTCATGCGAATCTCGGCCGGGTTCCGGTCAACGTGAGCGCGCAGCTGGAGATGTCGCTGCCGGCCCGTGAGCTCGTGCGGCTGCGTCCAGGCAACGTGCTGGCCCTGCCCCAGTCGAGCAGCGCGCCCGTGGATGTGTTCGTCGGTCAGTTGCCCAGATTCACGGGACATCTGGCCCTGCAATCGAATGACCTGATCGGAGTTGTGGTGGAGCGGTGCATGGCAACGGACGACCAGCAGGAGCAGGCGGCATGAATCATGAAGTAGACGACGCGATGCTGGATGAGGACGCGCCCCTGGGCACACGGGTGTCTGCCGGTGCGGGAGTGGGCCTCGACGGGGATGGTCCACGGCTGGATGTGATTCTCGACATCGATCTGCCGCTGGTGGTCCGGTTCGGGCACACGCAGATGCCGCTCCGGTCGGTTGCCCAGCTTGGCCCCGGATCGGTAATCGACCTAGCCCGGTCTCCGCATGAGCCGGTGGAGGTCCTGGTCAGTGGACGGGTCGTGGCACGGGGCGAAGTCGTCGTGGTCTCGGGCAACTATGGCATCCGGATTCTTGATGTGGTCAGCCCGAGCGAGCGGATACGCGGGATGGAGGGGTAAGTCGTGACGATCGTGTTGGGAGTGACAGGCATAGTGATGGCGTGCGGGCTGGCAGGTTTGGCCTGGCAGGTACGGGCGCAGCAGCGGACGATCGATCGGGTGGGGGAGCGGTTGGGACAACTGCTGACCGGCATCTCGATCCTGACCGACACCACCGAGAGTGGCCTGCATGATCTGGCGCTCGAACTCGAGCGGACGGCGGCCGCCATGACGAAGCCGCCACGTGCCGTAGCCGCTCGCCGCATCAGCGGTGCGGCGCGCCGCGGACACTCCGTGCAGGACATTGCAGCGGCCGAACAGGTGTCCGAGGGTGAGGTGCGCCTGCAGCTCGCGCTCGCGCGCAAGACGCCGCGCGCCCGGAAGGACGCGGTGGTTGCCCCGAAGGTGGCCACCCCACGCGCGACCACTCGCGCACGTCGCGACCAGGTGGCCCATGCCGACCTGCGCTGACCACACCTGTGGCCGCTGGCGGCCGGGTCGGCTGACACCCGTCTGGATGCAGGGCTTTCGCCTCAATGGTCGCTGGTACTGTTCGCGCCCCTGCCTCGAAGGGGCCATTCGCGATGAGCTTGATGCGCCGGGCCCGCTGGCCAGCAGCGTGACGGCCCTGCCGCCGTTGCGGGTGGGGGTACTGCTGCAGTCGCTGGGCGTGGTGCCGAAACATCACGTCGAACTGGCGCTCGACGAGCAGCGCCGCACCGGACTCCGGCTGGGCGCCCAGCTCCGGACGCTCGGACTGGTGGACGGGGACGCCGTGCTCCGATGCCTGGCCGCGCAGGCGTCGGTGAGTTACATCACCAGCTTCGACCTCTCCCGCGTGCATGGATGCAGCCCACTGCCGGAGGCGACGGTCCGGGCCCTTGGCCTGGTGCCCTTCGACTGGCGTCCTGTCGATCGCGCGTTGTCGGTGATCTGCCAGGCGCCGGTGCCGCGGCCGGCCTTGCGCGCCCTGAGCAGGCTGACGGGCTGGACGGTCGAACCATTCCTGGTCGATGACCGTGTCTGGGAGGCTGCGATGTCGGGATACCGTCCAGCCGCGGCCGGCAAAGCGTTCACCAGTGCGACTGCCGTCAGGAGCGCCGATGCGGTTGTGGCGCGAATTGCCGACACGGCAAGCCGAGACCGCGAACTCACGGTGCGGCACGCCGCATGCAATGCCTATACATGGGTGCGCATCGAAGGCGAGCACCAGGTAAGCGACCTCCTGCTTGGAGGTGGGAGCGAGGAGACATTATGCCCGGCGGTGGTTACAGCGCACTGAGCGGCATGCGGTCGCGGCTCGAGGATCTCGACCGCATCGCAACGGACCTGTCGAATCTGGCAACGCCAGGGTACAAGACCGAACGGGCTGCCCGTCGGGTGGCGGAACGCGAACAGTTCGGGTCGATGCTGGCATCGGCCGTCGATGTCGCCGGCGCGGCGACGAAGACAGACCTGCGGCAGGGCACGATCGGGAGCACCGGACGCGACCTCGACATGGCGCTCGACGGCCCCGGATTCTTCGTCATCGATGTGGCAGGGAACCCACGCTACACGCGCAACGGCGCCTTCACCCGAAACGCGGAAGGTGTGCTGGTGACCGCCGAAGGCAATGTGGTCGAGGGCGAGAGCGGCGCCATCAAGTTGGGCAAGGGCGCTGTGACGATAGACGAGAAGGGCAACGTGCGCACGGGGACCACCGTGGCCGGCAAGCTTCGCATCGTCGACATTCCGGAAACCGATCTGGTGCGTGAGTCCGGATCCCGGTTCGCGGCCCGCCAGGGCACCACGCCGGAGGTCATCGAATCCCGAGTGGTGACAGGTGCGCTTGAGGCCTCGAACGTGTCCCTGGTGGACCGCATGGCCGCACTGACGGAGGTCTCGCGCGGGTTCGACTCGCTTCAGCGCGGTGTCTCCACCCTGTTCAATGAAATCGATTCGCGCGCCATTTCCGAGTTGGGACGCCGGTAACCCCCGGTTCAGACATCGGCATCGAAAGGACGAACTTCAGTGATTCGAGCGCTCTATACGGCCGCCAGCGGCATGAATGCCCAGCAGGCCAACATCGACACGGTGGCGCACAACCTGGCGAACGTGAACACGGCAGGGTTCAAGAAGAGCCGTGTGGAGTTCGAAGACCTCGTCTATCAGCAGTCGAAGGCGCCAGGCACGCCCACCTCCCAGCAGTCGGAAGCGCCCATCGGCATGGAGTCGGGCCTCGGCGCCAGAGCCATCGCCACCGCGCGCAACTTCAGCCCGGGCAACCTGCGCAACACCAGCGGCCCGCTCGACCTGGCGATCGAGGGACAGGGCTTCTTCCAGGTGCAATTGCCGGGCGGAGAGGCGGGTTACACCCGCGCCGGCGCCCTGCACCTCAACGGCCAGGGCCAGATCGTGACGGCGGAAGGCTTCGCCCTGCAGCCGGCGATCACCATTCCGGCCAACGCCACCTCGATGAGCATTTCGAAGGACGGCATCGTGTCGGCGAATGTGGCCGGTCAAGGCAGTCAGCAATTGGGAACCATCGAGCTGGCGAACTTCCAGAACTCGCCAGGGCTGGAGGCGCGAGGCGGCAACATCTACGTGGCCACCACCGCCTCTGGCGCAGCCACGACCGGCGTGCCTGGCGCAGATGGCATGGGCACACTGGCCCAGGGGTTTCTCGAAGACTCCAATGTCAGCGTGGTTGAAGAGATGGTCAACATGATTCTCGGCCAGCGCGCCTATGAGGCGAACTCCCGTGTCATCAAGGCTGCGGACGAAATGCTGCAGCAGGTCAACAACCTCCAGCGGTGATGCGGAGCTACAGCACACCCGGTTGGCGGGTCTGGCGAGTCGCGGTCGTACTGCTGGCGCTTGTGGCAGGGCATGCCACCGTCGCGCTGGCGGGCGACGCGGTCGACGACGTTGTGGAGAGGGCCATCGAGGCTGCGGTGCGAAGTGCGTTCGGCCCCGGCATCGAGGTCGCGGTCGAGGCGCTGCAGGTGGCTGGACAGGTGCAGGGCGAGGTGGTGGCACAGCCCGAGGCCGGCGCCCGGACCGGCGTGCCGGCCCGATTCCTGTTGTTCGAGGGACGGACCAGAGTGGGCACGGCGACGGCGACCCTCCGGGTCAGCGGATTGCGCGTGCGTGCACGTCGGGATCTGCTCCGGGACCTGCCGCTCGCCGAGGCCGATCTGGAAGAGGGACACGCCGAGCTCACGGGCCTCACATTTCAGCGATTGCCGCAACTCAGCGACGTCCGAGGGGCCCAGCTGGTGCGCCCCGTGGTTGCGGGAGAAACGCTGACCGCGATGGTGGTGAGGATTCCGCCTGTCGTGCGTGTGGGCGACATGGTGCGCGCGACGATCCGTGTGGGCGCCGTCGAGGTGTCCGCGATGGTGATGGCGGCTGGGTCGGGTCGGGTTGGCGATGTGGTGCGTGTGCGTGGCACCGCCACCAAACAGTTCTTGCAGGCACGGGTCACAGGACGTGGCGCCGTGGAGGTGCTTCAGTGAAGATGGCCTATTCGCTTCTCGCAATGGTGCTCTGCGCGTCCGTCGCCGCGGAGGCCGGGACGCGGAAGGGCGGCCGGGGCGATGCCCCTGCCAGACCCTCATCGAACTATGACGAGCTCTATGAGCGTTACCTGGCCCTGGCACGGACGCGGCCGACGACGGCGCCTGATCCCGGACAACTGTGGATGAACGACCTCATGGGTGACACGCGCGCCCACAGGTTGAACGACCTGGTCACGGTGCGCGTGGTCGAGACGGTGTCCGCCTCAGGTTCCGCCGACTCCAATCTGGACAAGGAGAGCAGTGCGTCGGCGTCGATGCCGAACCTGCTCGGCATTGAAAAGAAGTATCCCGGCTTTCTCGACCCGACCAGTCTGGCCAATCTCAGCGCGAAGTCTGCGTTCAAGGGGGCAGGCAGCACCACGCGCCAGGGCACCCTCTCCGCGGTGATTACGGCGCGTGTGTCTGAAGTGTTGCCGAATGGCGACCTGGTCATGGAGGGCATCCGGGAAGTCGAGATCAATGGCGACCGGCAGATCATCGTCATGACCGGCGTCGTCCGACCGGCAGATATCGGACCTGGGAATGTCGTCACCTCGACTGCGGTCGGGCAGATGCGGATCCGCTACTTCGGCCAGGGCCTCATTCGCGACAACCTGAACCCCGGCTGGGTGGTTCGCTTCCTGAACAAGGTGTTCTGATCATGAACAGAACTGTTGGCGTCCTGGTTCTGGCGCTGCTCTGCAGCGGGACCACTCTGGCAGCCCAGGACACGCCGGCCGGTGTGCGCCTGAAGGACGTGGCTGCACTCCAGGGCGTGGCGTCCATGCCGGTGGTGGGGTATGGCCTGGTGGTCGGGCTCAACAAGTCCGGCGACAAGCGCCAGACGATCTTTTCGGCCCAGACGCTGGCGGCCATGCTGATGCGGTTTGGTGTGGCGGTGTCGCCTGGCGAAATCAAGATCGAGAATGTGGCGGCGGTGCTGGTCACCGCAGAGATCGGCCCCTACGTCCAGACGGGCGGCAAGGTCGATGTGACCGTGTCGTCGATTGGCGATGCGCGGAGTCTTCAGGGGGGCACGCTGCTGCCGACGCCACTGCGCGGGCCGGATGGCTCGGTCGTGGCGGCGGCGCAGGGTCCCCTCTCGATTGGCGGGTTTGGTGCCGCGGGTGGCGAGAACAGCGTGGCTGTGAACCATCTGACCGTGGGCCGCGTGCCCCGTGGTGCCCTCGTGCAGGCAAAGCGGGATACGACGTTGCCGACGCTTGAGGCCCTGAATCTGGTGTTGTACGAGCCCGATTTTGTGTCTGCGCGTCGGGTGGCGAATGCCATCAATACGGAACTCGGCGCCAGCACGGCCAGCGTGCTCGATGCGGGCACCATCCACATTCAGGTGCCAGAGGCCTACAGAGCCATCATTCCGGATCTGCTGGCGCGCCTTGAACCACTACCGGTGACGATGGATGTGGTGGCCCGGGTCGTGATCAATGAACGGACGGGCACAGTTGTCCTTGGCGGCGACGTGAGGATTGGTCCGGCGGCCGTGGCACACGGCAATCTGTCGGTGAAGATCTCGACCGAACAGACCGTCTCGCAGCCCGGTGCCTTCTCGCAGGGCCAGACCACCTCCGCGCCGAAGACGGATGTCTCGGTGCAGGAGGGCGACGCCAAGCTGATTCAGCTCCCATCCGGCACAACCCTTGCTGCAGTGGTTCAGGCACTCAATGCACTGGGTGTGACGCCGAGAGACATTATTTCAATCATGCAGGCGCTGAAGGCCGCCGGGGCCCTTCGCGCGGAGCTGGTGGTGCTGTGAATCTGGACCGGATTGCCGACGTGGTATCGCGGGCGCGGGAGGCGACGAGTGCGCCCGACGCAGGCTCGCCGGGCGCCGACCAGCGGGTCAAGCTGGAACGGATTGCCGCGGAGTTCGAGTCGATGCTGCTCGGGCAGATGCTGAAAGACATGCGGCAGACCGGGAAGTGGGGCGATGACGAGGAAGGCGAAGGCCTCGGTGCCTCCAGCCTCTTTGAAGCGATCGACGTGGAACTGGTGTCCAAGCTCTCCGCGCAGGGTGGCCTGGGCCTCGGTCAGGACCTGCTGAAGAGCCTGGCGCGGCAGTACAACATGGCGTCTCCAGGGGACGTGGCCACGGGGCTTGGCAGCCGTGGCGCGCTCGCGGGCATCGGGTCTGCTGGTGGACCAGTCCCAGCGGCGAGTGAGGCGGCCTATGTGGCCAGTCCGTCGACGCGGGGTGTCGGATTTCCGGACATTGCCGGCGTGGCCGATGGCTCGGCACCGGCCGTGACCTCAGCCTTTGGCTGGCGTCGTGATCCTCTGAACGGCACGGGTCGCTTTCACGCGGGCGTGGATCTGAAGGCGGCCTACGGAGCCGAGGTTCGTGCGGCGGCTGGGGGGAAAGTGGCATTCGCCGGCGTCCAGAGCGGGTATGGCACCACGGTGGTGGTCGAACATCCGGACGGAGTCACCACCCGGTACGCCCATCTGTCGGCCACGGACGTCCAGGTGGGCGAATCAGTGGCCGAAGGGCAGATGCTGGGTCGCGCGGGCAGCAGTGGCCGAGCCACGGGACCGCATCTCCATTTCGAAGTGGCCGCGGGCGGGCGACGCGTCGATCCACAGGCCTGGGTGGCCCGTCTTGGGTCGGGACTCAAGTCCCCGCAGGAGATTGCCGATTTGACGGTGGGGGAGTCCGGACACACTATCTCCCGAGGAGCTCACCATGAAGATTGATTCGTACCGCCAGTCACTGGACATCGATCGCGCGTCACGGTCTGAACAGACCCAGCAGGTAGACAAGTCGTCCACGGGCGGCGTGTCAGGCGGGGTGAAGTCGGACCGGGTCGACGTGTCGTCTGACGCGCGACTGCTGAACGATGCGGTCAAGGCGGCTGAAGATCATTCGGGCATCCGGCAGGACGTCGTCGAGCGGATGCGCCGACTCAGGGAATCGGGAGAACTCGGCCAGGATGCCGGAAAACTCGCCGACAGCCTCATCGACGCCATGCTCAAGAACGGATAGCACATGACTAGTCCAGGCGACCGGGCCCTTCACGCGGCGGAGGGGCTCCGGCGAGCGCTGACACAGGTGGCCGACGCGCTGGCCGCACCGAATCTCGAAACGTTGCTGGCCGGTGAGGCCGCGGTCGAGTCGGCGCTGGCCAATCTGCCCAATCTGACAGCGTTGTCGGCCGATGAGCGGACGCGGGTGCGCCTGGAACTTGAACGGGCGCGTGCGTCGCTGCTGCGCTGCCGTCGCCTCGGCGCCGCCTTGACCGACTTCACCCGAGCGTCACTCGACGCGCAAGGGCACAACGCGACCTATGGCCGGGATGTCCTCACCAGTCGTCTGTCCGGGCGTAGCCTGAACGCGAGGGCCTAGCGATGTCTGACATCCTCAGCAGCCTGACCCTGGCCTCGCGAGCGCTCGAAGCGCAGCACCGGGGCTTGAACGTCACCGGCCAGAACATCACCAACATCAATACGCCGGGTTACACGCGCAGGGTCGTGGACTTCACCTCGGTGCCGCCTCCGGACTCTGATGGCGCTGGCCGCGGTGTAGAGGCGTCGAGCATCCGCTCCATGCGTGATCGGCTGCTTGAGCGAAGACTTGAACGCGAAGTGCCAGCCGAGAAGCGCGAGGCAGCCATCGCGAACAGTCTTTCGGTGGTGGAAGCGGCACTGGGACAACCGGGTGCGGCACTGGATGCCCGATTGAGCGCGCTGTTCGACTCGTTCACAAGCCTGTCCGAGAATCCCCAGTCGGCCAACGCCAGATATGAGGTCAAGCTGCAGGGCGAGGCCCTGGCCACGGCATTCCAGTCTGTGAGCGAGCGCTTCACCTCGGCCGCGCAGAATGCCGATGCGCAGATCCGTGCGGCGGTCAATCAGGTGAATGATCTGGCAGAGCAGATTGCCCAGATCAATCGCACGCTGGTGTCGTCCGGGCAGGGCACGTTCCTCGACCTGCAGGACAAGCAGGTCCAGAAGGTACGCGACCTCGCGGGGCTGATGGACATTACCGTGATGGATCGGCCCGAGGGCGGGCTCGATGTCAGTTTCGGCAACGGTCGGCCGCTGGTCATCGGTGTCACCAACTACGCGTTGCGGTCGGTGCCGACGGCGCCGTCCGGGTACTCCGCCGTGATGGCGGGAGATGCCGATGTCAGCGGGGAAGTCACAGCCGGAACCATGGGCGGACTGCTCCAGACCCGGGACGTCACGGTGCCCTATTACCAGGAGCAACTCGACACGCTCGCGTCAGAGACCGTGGCCCAGGTCAACGCCATCCACGCGGGCGGATTCGACCAGGCCGGCGCCCCGGCTGGAGACTTCTTCTCCTTCAGCACGGCTCCGGTGGGCGTGGCGGGCGCCGCGTCTGCCATCGAGGTGCGGGCCGCCGTGGCGTCGGATGTGTCCCTGATTGCCGCGGGCGGAACTGCCGCGGCCGGTGACAACAGCGTGGCACGGAGCCTGGCGGGACTGCGCGATGCGAAGGTGCTGGACGGTGGCACGGCCACCCTCACTGATGCCTGGAGCCAGCTGGTGTTCAGAGTCGGCCGTGACAGCCAGGCCGCCCAGGACGAGCAGAAGACACGGGCAGAGATCGTGTCCCAGGTGGATGACCTGCGTGACCAGGTGTCAGGCATCTCGCTTGATGAAGAAGCGATGCAGATGATGAAGTACCAGCGCGCCTACGAGGCGACCGCCCGATTCTTCAACGTGGTCAGCGGGACGCTCGATACGCTCCTGCAGGCCATCGGTCGCTGAGCAGGGAGGCTCGCATGCGCACCACATTGACCTCCGTCTTCCGTGATACGCAGGAGGGCATTCAGCTGGCCTCCGAGCGGCTGGCCGAGTTCCAGCGGCAAGTCTCCAGCGGCCGTCGGATGGACCTGCCGAGCGACGATCCGACGTCGGCCTCCGCGGCGGTGCGCGAGCACGCGGAACTGTCGACCATCGAGCGCTACACCAAGGCGTCCGAAACCACGTCGTCTCGCCTGACCGTCGTCGATTCCGTCCTCACGAACATCGTGGAACGGCTGAGTGCTGCGCAGACCTTTGCCATGAGTGCCAGGGGGACGTCCGTCACGGCGACCCAGCGGACCACGGCGGGCCAGCAGCTGCGCGGCATTCGGGATGCGCTGTTCGAAGACATGAATACCGCCTTCAGCGGCGTGCACCTCTTCAGCGGCACCGCGTCAACCACGCCGCCATTCGTGAGAAATCCGGACGGCTCCGTCAGTGCCTATCAGGGCAATACCGAGACGGCATCGATTGGCGTGGATCGTGGCCGCGACGTACCCTCGACCTTTGACGGGTCGGCGCTCACGCAGGGAAGCGACGCTGCCGATGTCTTCTCTGTCTTCAGCGATCTGATTACGGCGGTGGAGGGTGGAGATAGCGAGGCCGTGAGCGAGGGGATGTTGGGTCTGCAACGCGCGTTTGAACGTGCGACAAGCCTGCAGAGCCGCGTCGGCACCGACCTCCAGACGCTGGATAGCAACGTCCTGCGACTCGGCGCGCTCAAGCGGGGTGCGGCCGGTCGCCTGTCGAGCCTCGAGGATACGAATCTCGTTGCCGCCATTTCCGGCATGACCGAGTCGGAGACCGCCTACAAGGCGGCTCTGGCCGCTGCGGGCAAGGTGGCGAACATCTCTCTTCTGGACTACCTCAAATGACACAGAGTGCCCATCACCGTTCTGACCCATTCATCCCCGAGGACGTGTTCGCCGGGGTTGATTCGACCGCGCGCCGGCTTCGCGAACTCGACGTCGATCCGAAAGATGTCATCAGCTTTCCTGATGGTCTGCCCGGGTTCGAGGGGTGTCGCCGGTTTGTGCTGCTGTCACCAGATGACACCGCACCGATGCAGTGCCTGCATGCGCTGGAAGGTCCCAATGCGGCCTTCCTGGCCATCGACCCCGGCCTGGCGTTGCCGGGTTACCGGTACGAGCTCAGCCAGGCCGACCGGCAGCGACTGGGAGCCGACGATGCGTCAGGGCTCGTGTGGCTGGCCATCGTGACCCTCGATCCCTCTGGCGGCGTCACCGTCAACCTGCGTGCGCCGGTGGTGATCAATCCGGCACGGATGCTGGCGTTTCAGGTGATGCCCTATCAGTGCGTCTATCCCTTGCGCCACGTGCTGGCGTCGCGGCCGTAGGGCCAGAGTCGGACATGCTGGTATTTACGCGCCGTCGTCACGAGACGATCATGATCGGGGACGGCATAGAAGTGCGGGTCCTGCGCGTCGGCAAGGACGGTGTGCGCCTTGGCGTGACGGCTCCGGCACACGTGCAGGTGCACCGCAAGGAAATCTACGACCAGATCTGCGAGGCGAACCGTCTGGCCGCCCAGTCAGCCGGAACCGACGGACTGGGTCTGGCGCTGCAGCGGTTGCGTGCAGGCACTGCCGGTGGCCGTGATGGCGGTGCATGAGTGGCACCGTTGTGCCCCGGACGTCATGGCGGGCCTCTACGCTGCGGAAGATCGCTACTGGGCTGAGGCGCTGTTCTGGGACACGAGCCGGCAATGGTATGAGGTGGAACGGGCGCGCGAAACTGGGGCCCTCCCTGGTGTGGTGGTGCACGACGCGGCGGGGAGCGTCACCGGCTGGGGCTTCCATCTGATTGAAGGGGACACCCTCCACCTGGGGGGACTGGTGGCTGACAATCCGGCCACAACTGAGGCACTCGTGGCCGCCATGGAGTCTGACGGCGACCTCCGGGGGGCTGGTACGCGATGCTGTTTCGTGGCCGATCGGGCGCCCGGTCTACCGGACGTCCTGCAGCAGCGGGGATACGAGCTCGACATCTTTCACTATCTGGTGCTGTCACTTGCGGCACCCCAGACCTCGCCGCAGTGCCTGAGCCCTGTGTCCATCAGCGCCTGGCAGACCGATGCGAACCTGGCGCTTCCCGCGCTCTTCCAGAAGACCTATCCCCGACGCATCGCCCGCTACTTCGCGCCACACGACGCGCCCGAGGAGTGGGACCGGTACGCCAGGAATCTGCTTGAGCAGCCGGGGTGTGGTGTGTTCCGCGCAGACCTCTCGGTCGTGGCTCGCGACGCAGGGCGGGTGGTCGGTACGGCGGTGATCACAGGTCTCGACGCGGCCACGGCGCATGTCGCCCAGCTTGCCGTTGAACCCGATATGCAGCGTCAGGGCCTCGCGCGGCGGCTGATGGCTGAGGTCGAGGCCAGGGCCTGGGCCGCTGGGTGTTCACGCGTCACGCTGCTGGTGGCCGGTTCGAATGCTCCAGCCCTCGCCCTGTACCGACGGCTGGGATTCCGTCCTCACGGCCGGTTCGTTGCCGGCTATCGTGGGACGCCTGAACAGGTTCGCCTCGCGGTCTGAACCCGCGTCCACCGTGGCGCGGACTATCCCTTTCGACTGAACAGCGAGGCGTGGGCGGGCGCTGGCGCCACGACCCGTCGGTAGGCTGCCAGCGTGGCCTCGCCCTGCTCAAGGGTCATGGCCGCAAATCGGCGCGCCCGCTCGGCTTCCTTGAGGGCCGCCAGGGCACGCTCGTCGGTCCCCACAATGGCCGTGACCCGCTGAGCCGCATGTCGGTGCAGCGCGGCCACAACCTCGAAGGCCGTCGTTGCGGCCAGCGCTTCGCGCTGTTCCGCGATGACCTGGCGGATGGGCTTCAGTTCGTGCTCAATCGTGACCAGCGCTGCCATGGTGCGGTCCCGCTCGTCGCTGGCCACCCCGAGCGCTTCGAAATTGCCGAGCTCGCTGGCGTCCCGCTGTCGGCCGGCCAGGGATTCCAGACGGTCGAGCAAGGCCAGTTCGGCCTCGAGGCCGGCCTGATACTGGGCGAGGAGCCCGGTCACCTGTGCTTCGGTCATGCGCCTGCTCCGACTCCGGCTTGTTTGGCGATCTGGGCCCAACCTTCCCGTAACGTGGAGAGCAGCTTGATGGACTCGTCGATGCCGGCCCGGCTCCGCTTGTTGCCGGCGTCGAGCAGCCGGCTGATGACGTAGTCGTACAACGCATCAAGGTTCTTCGAGATGTCGCCACCCTGCTGCATGTCCAGGGTGTTCTGCAGTTCGGTGAGGATGGCGAGGGCACGGGACACGCCGGTGGCGCGGCCGCGCAGGTCGCCCTGGTCGTGTGCTTCGCCGGCAGCGGTGAGAAAGCGGATGGCGCCATCGTAGAGCAGCACCACGCGCTCCAGTGGCGTACTGGCCTCTGCCTGGGTGCGCCTGTAGGCATCGACTCCGCGGGGTATGGACATGACGCGTGGTTCC